>JAZFYO010000191.1:0-3625 GCA_036443615.1 Binatia bacterium
CAACATCCCTTTAGGCTCGCCGCCGGGAGGACACAGAAGCAAGAGATGAAAACCGACCACCAATCCCATTTTCCTGCGCCTGCTCAAGAGAATCGTAAACTGCGCACGGATTATTGGCTACGGGAGCGATATTTTGATTTCCTTTGTCCGGCGGTTGCCCTGATCCTGTTTTTCTCCCTCTGGGAGGGGTACGTCCGTCTGAGCGGCATTCAGAATTATATTCTTCCTGGCCCTTTAGAGATCCTTCAAGGTCTAGTGGAACACCGTGGTAAGCTTGTTTCGCACAGCCTGGTCACCGCCTTTGAAATGTTGCTGGGATACTCCTGCAGCATCATCTTTGGCTCTCTCTTTGCCTTTCTCGTGGTCCGGTCATCGACGCTGGATAAAGCCCTCATGCCTCTCTTTTTCTTTTCGCAGACGGTTTCAAAGATAGCCATCGCCCCCCTCTTTGTCATCTGGTTTGGGTTCGGCATATTGCCCAAGGTATTGGTGAGCTTCCTTATTTCATTTTTCCCCATTTTCATCTCGACCAGTGCGGGATTGAAATCTGTTGAGACGGAGATGCTGGAGCTCATCCATTCCATGTCTCCAACGACCTTTCAGGTGTTCTGGAAAGTACGAATCCCCACGGCCCTGCCTCATTTCTTTGCTGGGGCCAGGGTGGCGGTGCCCTTTGCGGCGGTGGGGGCCATTGTGGGAGAGTGGATAGCCTCGGATCGGGGACTGGGATACTATCTCTTGCTGATGCAGGGCGATTTTGATACTGCCGGGCTCTTTGCCACCATTTTGACTGCCTCTTTTATCAGCATCGCTCTCTACCTGCTCGTTGCAAGATTGGAGCGCCTCTTCTTGCCCTGGCACGTTTCCGTCAGGGGGGAGCAACAACTGGGCCTGACCGTATGAGGAACGTGTGGGGTGGGTCGATGAGGCTTTGGAATAACCTCCTGCAAGCCGAGATTCTGTACCCGGCCGCCGCGATCGCCTTGTTCCTCGTGTTCTGGCACCTGGCGGTTGTATTTTTTCAACTGCCTCCGACCTTCCTTCCCTCGCCCATTGCCGCCTTTGGCAAGGTCTTCCGCTCCTACGATACCTTTATTACCCACGCGGTGGTGACCATCTCCGAGATTATGGGCGGCTTCCTCCTTAGTGTGATTATCGGGGTGTTCACGGCCTTTCTAATGTCCTGGTCGCGGATCATGGATAGGGCTATTTCACCTGTTCTGGTATTTTTGCAAACGGTCCCGTATATCACGGTGGCCCCTCTTCTGATCATATGGTTTGGCTTTGGCCTTGCCCCAAAGATTATCGTGAGCTTCCTCATGTCTTATTTTCCGATCGTCATCAGCACGGTGACGGGCATGAATGCCGTCGAAACTGACATGATCGATCTGGTTCGCTCCATGTCGGGGAGTAAATGGCAGATCTTCTGGAAGAGTCGGTTTCCGAACTCTCTTCCGTATTTCTTCGGCGGGGCGAAGGTTGCCGTGGCCTTTGCAACCAGCGGCGCCATTGTGGGGGAGTATGTGGGATCCGACAGGGGGTTGGGATATCTCATCGTGCTCGCCAACAGTGATACGAACTCGGAGCTGTTGTTTGGCACCGTTATTGTGGTTTCGGCTATTGGGGTCAGCTTTTTCTGGCTCATCCGTTGGTTGGAAAAGATTTTTATTCCATGGTATGTAACGTTCCGTCGGGAAGAGGAGCGCAGGGTCATCGCTTGACCGGCAGGGGAGAAGAAGGGGAGGATTGAAATCGCGACCTATAGTAGTAGAAAGTAAAGCCAAGTTTATTGAAGGAGGTGAATTTATGCGTATCAATTACAGGTGCTTTCGCTTTGGGCTAGCGGTAGGTATTGCTTTCCTTGGGTCCATCCTGGTCTCGGAGGCGTCCGCGGAAAAATTGCAGAAGGTAACCTTCCGCTATTCCTGGGTCCTCTACGGTCATGCGCCCGCTTATTATTATGCCAAGGAGCTGGGCTATTTCGAGAAAGAGGGGTTGGACGTGACGATTCTTACCGGAACCGGTTCGGGTACCAGTGTGAAACTGATGGGGGCGGGAAAGCAAATGTTTGGAACCGCCGACTATGGAACCATGATGAAGGGGATCGCCCGGGGAGTTCCGGTCATAGGGATCTACGATATTCTGCAGACCCATCCAATGTCGGTTGTCTCGCGTACGGAGCTTGGGATTATGAAGCCAGCCGATCTTGTAGGCAAATCGATTTCGGTCACCGCCGGCGGAGGGGATCAGGCTGTCCTGCCGGCGTTTCTTGCCGTCAATAATCTCAAGGATAAGGTCAGGGTAGTACAACTCTCATCCGGAGGGACCAAGCGCGAAGCACTCCTGCAAGGCAAGATCGATGCCATCGTTGCATACGTCAACGAGCAGGTCCCTCAGATAGAAGCAACAGGTGTCAAGCTCAATGTCCTGCGCTTTGGAGACTATGGTGCCCCTCTGCTCGGGACAGGTATTCTTGTCAACACGAAGACATTAAAAGAGAAAGACACCATTCGGGGATTCCTGCGGGCCATTACCAGGGGACTCCTTGCGGCTCAGAAGAATCCGGATGCAGCCGTGGACGCAGCGCTCAAGCAGTTTAAAGAACGAAAACGTTCCACGACGCTCAGGGAACTTAAAGCGAGCTTTCCGCTTTTTCATACTGAGAACACCAAGGGAAAACCTTTGGGCTGGATGGACAAGAGGGATTGGGAGAAGGCACAGGAGATATTGCTCCAATACGGGGGGCTAAAGAAAAAGCTTCCTGTCGAACGGTACTTCACCAATGAGTTTATCCCGATGTCCACTTCTCGATAAAGAAAAGCAAAAACGGCCGCCCGCAATTGATTTAATGTAAACCCCGCCTCTTGAGGCAGACATAAAGCCGATGGGGTTTCCAAAGGGGAGAAGCGGTAGCTCTCCACTTTGGTCGAACACGGGGATTCAAACCCCGTGTTCGATATAACTTGATTGCGACGCTCACCGAGTGAAGCTCTGTCATGCAAACCACCATCCTCGTGGAAAACCTTTCCATGGTCTTCAATTCCAACGAGGGGATGGTCCACGCGCTTGAGAAAGTCGATTTCGGAGCGAGGCAGGGAGAGTTTTTTTCCATCGTGGGACCAAGCGGGTGTGGCAAGAGTACCCTTCTCCGTATTATTGCTGGTCTCCTTGTTCCTACCGGGGGCGGCATTGCGGTCAACGGTACTTTGGTTGTTGGCCCGACACCCGACGTGGGGATCGTGTTTCAGAATCCCGTCCTCATGAGCTGGCGAACGATCCTTGGAAACGTGCTGCTTCAGGCAGAGGTGCGCAGGCTGAATATCAAGGAATACCGACCGCGGGCCATGGATCTTCTGAAAATGGTGGGCCTCTCGGGTTTTGAGGACAGATACCCCTATCAGTTATCAGGGGGCATGCAGCAGCGGGCCTCCATTTGCCGTGCCCTAATTCACGATCCGTCCCTGCTCTTGATGGATGAGCCCTTCGGTGCTTTGGATGCACTGACGCGGGAACGGATGAACCTGGAGCTTCTCCGGATCTGGAGGGAGAGCCGGAAAACGATTCTATTTATAACCCATAGTATTCCAGAGGCTGTTTTTCTCTCAGACCGCGTTGCTGTCATGTC
>JAZFYO010000192.1:0-2590 GCA_036443615.1 Binatia bacterium
ACGGGAGAGATCAACGTAGGTACCTATCGGGGGATGATCTCTACCAAAAAGACGATAAGTGTTTTGCTCGCGACCACGCAGGGATGGGGCAAGCACTTTGTAAAATACAGGGACCGTGGAGAGGAGATGCCCGTTGCCGTAGTCCTGGGTTGGGAGCCCACCCTTTTCATGGCAGCCTCCACACCTGTGGGATATCCCGAATACAATGTGGCGGGGTCCATGAGGCAGTCACCGGTGGAATTGGTCCGATGCGAGACCTCTGATTTATTGGTTCCCGCAACGGCCGAAATCGTTCTCGAGGGAAAGGTATCACCCCGCCCCGAGACCTTCGAGCTCGAAGGTCCGTTCGGTGAATATCCCGGATACTATGGGGGGCGAAAATCTCCGAAGCATACGATCAGGGTAGAGTGCATTATGTACCGGGATGATCCCATCCTTTCGGGGTGCATCGTAGGGGCGAGCCCGGGGAGGACGAGTGAGGTGAACGCCTGGACGGGGGCTACTTTTTCCGCCGTGGCGTGGGATGTTCTCGAACGGGCGGGTGTACCCAATGTGCTAGGGGTGTGGCGCGGAAAATGGCCCGAGACCATGCGCGTCCAGATTCGCAAGAGCCACCGGGGACACGCCCAGCAGGTGGCCAATACACTCTGGGGCGCAAGCATATCAAACTATGCGGCGAAGAATCTCATCGTTGTGGACGAGGATATAGACATCTTTGATATGGAGGCTATTGAGTGGGCCCTGGCTTATCGGGTGAATGCAGCCATGGATGATATCTCGTTTTTTTCAGGGACCTCAGGCTCGATGCTGGATCCCAGCGTCCCCTTGGAGCAGAGGGACGCCGTCAAGTACGGCCATGGGAAGTGGACGAGGGTTTTGATTGATGCGACGATCAACTGGGAGCTCGAGCCACAGCAACAGTATGGAGGAGACCGTTATCCGCCCTTGTCCACAGAGGCTACCAAGGCCATGGGCGAGAAGATCAAAAAAAGGTGGAGCGAGTATGGTTTTTGAGGATCGGAATTTGGTGCAGAGGGGACAGAATGAGTGACTTCGAACGAAAGACGCCGTATGAGAAGTGGTTGGACCGTGAGGGTGTCCCGGTTATAGAAGTCTATGGGGTCAAAGATCTCCGTCAAATCGCTTTGGGGGAATGGAAGCGGCTTGGCTGCAAGGGGGCCTATCTCCAGCTCAAGGGCCTCGAAGGAATCACCGGACTCTTCGGATTTGAAATTCCACCGGGCAAGTCGTTGAATCCCGAAAAGCATCTCTATGAAAAGGTGATCTGTGTTCTTTCGGGGGAGGGGCGCACCGAGATCGAGCAGGACGGTCGGGCAACCATCTCGTTTGAGTGGCACACGGGAAGTCTCTTTTCCCCTCCCATGAACACCCGCCATCGCGTGATCAATACCGGTAAAGAGCCGGCCTTGTTCATGGCCGTTACGACGGCCCCCATGATCTTTGACAACTTTCATAACGACGATTTCATCTTCAACTGTGATTATGCCTTTACCGACCGCTATGACGGCCAGGAGGGTTATTTTGCGCAGAGCGATCGCCGCTATCTCGGCAGCAACCACAAGCAGTGGATCTTGGAGACGAACTTCATCCCAGACGTGCGGTCGATTGTGATCGATCCGCAGGAACTGAAGGGTTCAGGAGTTTTCCTGACACAGTTCGAGATCAGCGAGAACACCTTGATCGGTCATCTGGCGGAGTAGCCCGTGGGGTGTTACCACAAGGCCCATTTCCATGGCGGGGGTGCCGTCTTGCTCATTCTCCGGTCTGAGGGTTACACTCTCATGTGGCCCAACGAGTGGGGACCGCAACCCTACGAAAACGGCTACGGGGACCGTGTGGTGCGTGTGGATTGGGTGGAAGGTAGCGTATTCTGTCCCCCCACCGGTTGGTTTCACCAACATTTCAATACGGGTTCGGAACCTGCCCTCCAGCTGGCTTTGCGCTGCGGAAGCCAGAAGTACCCGCTGGGAATCAGGGTCTCTCACATCAGGGCAGGGGTCTATACCTCGGTTAAAGAAGGGGGGACGCTGATCGAATACGAGGATGAGGATCCGGCCATAAGGCGAATGTACGAGGACACCCTCAAGCCCAAAGGAATCCCGTGCCAGATTCCCTAGAAAGCCTCCAGCAATATTTACCTGTTCCACCCTGAATGAGTTCAACCAATAAAGAAAGTCAGATAAGGGGAAAAAACCGGACCGGAATCAGACACGTCAGATGGAAAAAAACCGCTGTTACATTGAGGCGGATCATCCGGCAGCCCGTATAAAGCGGATAGATCCCGCTTTTCCTACCGTGTCGTAGGCCCCATATCGGTGCAGGCCAGGGATCTGAAGAGAACTTAACGACAATCCAACCGTATGGTGGTTTTTTCTTTACGATTAGGGTAATTTGGAAGCTATACTCAATCAGAATTAGACAGAACAGTAATTCAGTCTAAAGATCTGGATTACCGGCCGCGGGGAGCGCGCAACGGTTCCCCCGGTCCGCGTCCATCCAGTGGGTAGCCAAAGTGCCTCCTATGCTGCCCGGAGCGGCATCAGGTCAAGGCGCTTTACGGGCGGCAATC
>JAZFYO010000193.1:0-3061 GCA_036443615.1 Binatia bacterium
CGCTCGTAGCGCTCCATATTTTCGCGGCCGGTCAGCACACCGTAGAGGGTGTGGATGTGGCCATGATCGTGGATGCGTGTGCGCCCACCTTGTCTGGCCTCTCCCTTGGTCAGGCCGTTGATGGCGAACTTGTAGTCTGGGTCTTCGTAGAAGATCAGGTTCTCGGCTCGTCCGTCCCGAGGGACACAGTCCGGCCAATGCTTGGAGGCCTCGATGACCTCGGGGTCAGCCAGCAGATCTGCCAGGATTGGGGACAACGCTGTCCATCGCTTCTCCAGGTCCGGCTCCCTGGCGAACAATTCGCGGGTCTTGCTGATAAACCTATCAAGTGCGTTTTGATTTTTGGTTTCCATGGTTAAGAAATCCTCCTTTGTTCCTGAATTGCTTCTCCGGAATTTACCTGGCGGGGTGCTTCTGTAACAGAATAAAAGCGGGCACAATTATCCCAAAGAATCTTGCGCCTATCCTCGTCTGACAACTTGAGTTCGAAAAAGTTGTCCACTGCTTCAGGATACTTGGAATCGCCATGAGGATAGTCGGTGGAAAATACGATCTGGTCGTTTCCGAGCTCGTCGATCAAGTGCCGTACGGGGGTTTCATCCGGCTCCACCGAGACGTAGCACTGGCGCTTGAAGTACTCGCTCGGAGGCATTTTAAGTTCTGGCATGAACACATCGCCCTCCCGCTCATAGCCCTCATCGAGCCGCCAGAGCAGCCAGGGCGCCCAGGAGCAATTGGCCTCGAGAAAAGCAACCTGGAGTTTCGGGTGCCGCTCCAGGATACCCCCACCAAGGAAGCTGCCGAGGCCGAGCATTTGCTCGAAGGGCTGTGAGTAGATGCGCCGGAGCCCAAAATTGGGCTCGAAATGATCTCCCGTCTGGCGAGACCGCGATCCCGTGGCTTCATGGAAGCCTATGGGCAGGTTCAGCTCTTCCAACGTGTCCCACAGGGGCTCGTAGTATGGATCGTGCCATGTCTTGCCGTTGACGATATTGGAGCGGACAAAAACAGCGCGGAATCCCAGCTCCTTGACCGCCCGGCGGGTTTCTTCAACGGCATCCCGAATATCGTAAACAGAGATCATGCCTGCACCCAGAAGCCGCGTGGTGTCCTTCTTACAGAAATCGAACATCCAGTCGTTGTATGCCCTGGCAATGGCGGCGGCGAACCGTGGATCCCTATTGGGGTGGGTGAGCACGCTCAAGCCGCGGCTGGGAAAGAGCACCGCCCCGTCGAGGCCCTCTAGGTCCATTGCCTCCAGTTGGCAGTCGGGTCCCCACCCCCGTTGCGAGTGGTCGCGGTAGAGCTTTTGGTTCCGTTCGTAGTTATGGCCTCGATGGGGGACGCCAGTGGTCCGTCTCCCGTTGGGCTCGCCGTCCGGAAAGATCAGGCCCAGGTCCCGCACGTTCTCGGAGGTCCTGCCGCGGGGGGCTATGGCGCGAAATTCCGGGTCAATGTAACGCTCCCATAGGTCGGGGGGCTCCATGATATGCATGTCGCTGTCAAAGATCAGGAAACCGTTTTTTGCCATGGGACCTCCTCTACCGCGATGTCCACTCTAACGTGAATCGCAAAAGCTGGCATTGAAGTGACCGACACGCGAAATCAGGTACTTGCCTGCCGTGGGTAAGTATCTTGTCAGAGAGTAGGTAATCAAATGATACTTGTCAAGTTGAGGTGGTAGCTATTTTGTTGACGTATCCCAATAGGTGAAATAATGTTGAGAAAAAATCGGAGCCGGGAGCATGGGATACACTTTTGCCACAATAGGCCTGCTTGCATTGATATCACTAGTACCCCCTGCTGGTGCAAGCCAGACTGACGAGCGTCTGGATACCCTTTTCGGTCGCCTTCAGACCACCGACAACAACGGTGAAGCAGCAGCACTCACCCAGCTGATCTGGGAGATTTGGCACCAGTCCGATGACAATGTCGTCAACGACCTCATGTCCAAGGGCATCGAGGAGATGTCGCTCCGCAATTACGATGCAGCATTGGCTGCCTTCAACAAAGTGGTAGAGGTTGAGCCCAAATTCGCCGAAGGTTGGAACAAGCGGGCCACAGTCTATTATCTGATGCAGGAATACGAGCCGTCAATCCGTGATATCGAACGAACGCTAGAGCTTGAGCCGCGTCATTTTGGGGCGCTGTCTGGTCTTGGGCTAATCTTTTTTGCCATCGGTAACGATGGGGCTGCACTGGGGGCTCTTGAGGCGGCTCTCAAGGTGAACCCACACTTGCCCGGCGCTCGAACACGTGCAGAGCAACTGCGCCGGCGCCTACGAAATAAGTCGTTCTGAATTAGTTCGCTTTACCTACGGGTCTGCCTTTGGAACTCAAGGGCTCAGGCTGGTCCTTTTTCTCAAGGAACTTTCTCACTTTTCTGGAACTTTGAGCGCTGTGCCATGCTCCCGACGCTATCTTGGATTGGTTCTTCCAAGGGTCTCGCGTGAGGCAAAGGCAAGCAGGGCAGCGGCCAGTAGGAGTAACGGGAAGTAAATAAGGAAGGTCATGCCGGGATTGAAGGCATTGGCGATGACACCTCCGAGCAGGGGGCCGCTGATTCCGCCGATGTCCCCAATGGTCCTGCGGAGCCCTTGGAGCTGGCCCCGGCTTCTTTCCGGGATGACATCGTAAGTGGAGGTGGCCACCGAGCCAAGGGAAAGGCCGTTGGACATTCCAATCAGCGCTGAAAGGACTGATAATTGCAGCATGCTATCGGAAAAGGGATACGCCACGAAGGCTATGGCAGGGAGGGCAGTGCTGGGAACCGTGGCGACCTTTCTTCCAATCTTATCCGTGATGAAACCTGCAGGGATTATCATCACCAGCACGCAGACGCCAGAGATCCCAAAAAGGGTACCAACCTGAGTGGTGGAGAATCCCAGCTGTGTCACTACGAACAGAGGGAGCATGCTGTGAAGGGTGGTACGGTAAAGCATCATCGTGAAGGTTGTAAAGACCAGGACCAGATACGTGGTCCGATACGCCTTGTCGATCTCCCAAAACTTGTCGAGGCGAAAGGTCAACGGGCCCAACTCTTTGTGCTCTTTTCTCTTTT
>JAZFYO010000194.1:0-7987 GCA_036443615.1 Binatia bacterium
TACGGAAGGGGTAGAAAAATATCACATCAAGCACCTAAGAGCGCTAGTGAGTAAGGATTTCTCTGAGAGCAGGTTGGGAGACTATCTGCTAAAGAACTTCACCGAGTGGGACAGACGACTTAGCGCAATGGCAATCATAGAGATCTTCAAGGCACTCCAGGATCGTGAAGTCACCAGCCGTCTTGGAGAGCTTAAGATGCCTGTCCTGGTGATCAACGGGGAGTTTGATAATTCCCTGGCACGTAGTCGGGAAATGAGCCGAAAGATTGCGGGAGCGGCCCATCATGTAATTCCCCGAACAGGACACGCATGCTGCCTGGAGGATCCGATGGCCTTTGATGAGATTGTCATGGAGTTTCTGAGGAAGAATAGCTTAATATAATGGCGCTACGTTTAACTATTTTCCTTCTGTTCTTTTTATCCGGGACTGCAGGGTTAATCTACGAGGTGGTATGGGCAAAATACCTCGCTCTTTTTCTCGGCAATACAGCCCAGGCCCATACTATCGTTCTAGCAACTTTCATGGGGGGATTGGCGTTGGGCTATTTCCTCTTTGGCAGGATTGCAGACCGAGCAGAAAACGGCCTGAGCCTCTACGGTTGGATGGAAATAGTCATTGGGTTTTCTGGGGTCTTATTTGTCCCGCTTATAGGATTGTTGGGCTCGGGTTACATTTCCTTAGTAAGCCATTTCGGTCTAGATTCAATTTTAGCCGCAGTCTTCAAATTCTTGCTCGTCATCCTCCTGCTCCTTCTGCCCACCACCTTGATGGGGGGGACCCTTCCTGTCCTCAGTCGCTATGTAGTCAGATCTATCGGACAAGTAAAAAGTGGGGTGGGATGGCTCTATTTTCTAAACAGCCTGGGAGCGGCGGGAGGGAGTCTTCTGGCAGGTTTTGTACTGGTCCCGCAGTTTGGTTTAAGTCTCTCCATCACAGCAGCTGCTATCCTGAACCTGTCGATTGGATTGATTGCCCTGGCTATACGATCCGGGCAGAAGAGCGAGAGAGAGAGGACAACACCTGAGACAATTCCAGACGAAAGCCCAGTTGGTCTCTATACCCCTTGGCAGGTTCGTATTGCCATCATTGGGATTGCTTTGTCGGGAGGGGCGGCGCTGATTTATGAGATTGCCTGGATACGGCTCCTCACTTTGGTCCTGGGCTCGTCCACCTATTCCTTCTCTTTAATGCTGGCCGCCTTTATCACTGGCATTGCCTTAGGTAGCTTTATCGTAGCCCAGAGATGGGTTGAAAGATTTGAGCCCTATTCCCTTTTTGTCTTCGCTGAGCTGGGTGTCGTCCTGTCCATGATTTTCACCCTCCCCGTGTATGAGCGATTGCCGTTCTATTTCGCGCTCTTGGCGAATCTTTTTGTCCGCGCCCCTGAAACCTTCTTACTGTATGAACTCACAAAGTTCTTAGTCTGTTTTCTCCTTATGCTCTTACCCACCCTTTTCTTAGGCATGACATTACCTCTTGTGAGCCAGGTCGCAACACGAAGTCTGAAGAGATTAGGGGAAACTCTAGGAAACGTTTTTGCGGTAAATACCGTTGGGACTCTCGTGGGGGTCATCGCCGCCGGGCTCGTGCTCCTCCCCGCCCTGGGGATCAAAAGGCTGATCGAGGTTGGTGTTTTTGTCAATCTTTTTGCCGGCGGGTTAGCCCTTTGGGTCGGTCCTCAGTTGAAATGGCAAAAGAAATGTTGGATCTTCGGGACATGTCTGGCTCTGTTCATTCTCTACCTTTATCATATTCCTGCCTGGGATAAGAATATTCTTTCCAGCGGTACCTTTCGGGGGCGGGCATTTTACGCCGGAATGAGCTTCGCGGAGTTCAAAAGACGATTCGGTGATAAGATCCTTTATTACAAGGACGGGGCGAACATGACTGTGTCTGTCACCCGGGCAAAGGGTAACCATATTATTAGTCTCCGAGTGAATGGTAAACCCGACGCCTCCACTGGAGGCGATTTACCCACCCAGATCCTCTTAGGACAGATACCACTTCTCTTAAAGCCGGATGCCCAAACTGTGCTTGTGATCGGTCTTGGGAGCGGCATCACGGCTGGGTCTGTTCTGCGCCATCCAGTCGAACGTCTTGACATTGTGGAGATATCCGAGGAAGTGGTGGAGGGAAGTCGCTTCTTTGCCCAACATAACTATGAGGCGCTTAAAGACCCCCGGCTGAAGCTTTACATAGAAGATGCCAAGACCTTTCTCAAGGCCATTCAGCGGCGCTATGACATTATCGTCAGCGAGCCATCTAATCCCTGGATTGCCGGTATTGGCAATCTCTTCACCATTGAATTTTATCAGGATGTTAAGAAACGGCTTCAGCCAGACGGCCTTATGGTCCAATGGTTTCATAACTACGAGATGACCGATGAGATCCTCAGGCTCGTACTTCGAAGTTTCACGGCATCCTTTGAGCATGTCACGCTCTGGAGCCCCACAGTTGCGGACCTCCTTCTTATAGGCTCCAAGGTTCCCATTCCGGTTGATTTTGAGAAGTCCTTAACTCGCTTCAAGGACACAAAAATTAAGGAGGATATGAGTCGCATTGGAATTGACTCCTTAGCTACTGTGCTCTTTCTCCAGGTGGCCTCGGGCGAGGGGGTAAGGAAGGCGGCGGGAAAAGGGAGGATCAACGAAGACTTTTTCCCCATCCTGGAGTATGAGGCCCCCAAAACATTTTTCTTGGGTCAGACATCTAGATTCCTTATCTCTTACGATGAAAGACGACATCCCCGGGAGGGGTCCTCTCTCTATTTTTCCCAGTACCTGCAAAGGAATCCTCTTACCGGGAGGGAAAGCAAAGACATAACCAATTACTATATAACTTACGGCTCACTACCCCGGTCAGATTCAGATTTAGGTCGGGCATTTCTTGATTTGTGGTTACAGCACGATCCGAATGATCCTGAAGCTCACTGGGCCCTTGCTCGCATTGAATCACGGAGGGGGAATTTTAAGACAGCACGCAAAGAGATGGAATACATTCTTAAACTCAATCCAGATAACAAGGAATACCTGGAAGCGGCGGCCGACCTGGAATTTCGAACATACGTCAAAAAGCGGTCTCTGCTAAACTCTCGTAGCCCGGAAAAGGCTCTAAACTATCTTCATCGCCTCTTAAGCTTAGAGGACAACAAAAGAGACCGGATCTATCGAAAGATCGCTCAAGTCTATGAGTCCGAGAGAAACTTTAAATCTGCCATTGATTATTTAGAGAAGGCAGCTTTACACGCACAAAAAAACAGGGGAGAGTTTCAGCCGGATGCCCTCTGGCTTGAGGCTGGGAATATGGCTGTGAAAATGGAAGATTTTAAGACGGCCCTTGAGTACTTTCGTAAAGCGGTGGCCCATAACCCTGGGAACCGCTTGGCCAAGAAGAGGTTACGACAGCTCACGCGGATCTCAGAGATGGGGCCATAGCGAAGGCGCAATAAGTCTAATTAATTTGAGGTTAACCCCGCCTCTTGAGGCGGGCACAAAGCCGATGGGGTTTCCAAAGGGGAGAAGCGGCAGCTCTCCCCATTGGTCGAACACGGGGATTCAAACCCCGTGTTCGATATAATTTGAATAAATCTAGAGATAGGAGGCAACGAATGGCAATCAGACTCTTTCAATCACAGACTTCTATGTTTTGCGAGAAGATTAGAATCGTGCTTGCGACGAAGGGTATCCCCTACGAGGTAGTCGATGTGAGGAAAGATGAACGGAAGTCGCTCATCGAATATTCTGGGCAGAGGAAGATCCCCGTGATGGACTTCGAAGGTCAGTGCATTATCGATTCCACTCTTATTGCAGAATTTTTGGAGGAGAGGTTCCCCGAGCCAAATGTCTACCCTCGAGGGGAGACTGAGAAGGGGTTATGTCTGATGTTGGAGGACTGGGCGGATGAGGTATTGAATCTGGCCATCCGTGGTCTCCGCCGGGCAGAAAACCCTGAGGCACGCAAGGAGGCAGAGAGAGGACTAGAGGTCCATATCCGGAGTCTTGACCTTTTCCTTAGCAGCAAGGGGTTTGTCTTTGACCGTTTGACCATGGCCGATATCGCAATCTTCACCCAGCTCCACTATCTCTACACAGCGGTTCGATACGAGATCCCGGCCAGTTTTAGGAACGTTCATGCCTGGATGGAGTTTATGCGTCAAACGTTAAAGCTCCCTTCGCTTTATGATTCAGCGGCATGAATGATTTTGACCTGATCACGTTCGATTGTTATGGGACCTTAATCGATTGGGAGACGGGAATCACCGATGCCTTTAGGAACGAGGCGGCCAAGGATGGAATTGATTTGAAACGTGACGAGGTCGTTGCTGCCTATGCCACCGCTGAGGCTGAAGTAGAAGGAAAGGAATTTGTCACCTACCGCCGTGTCCTCTGTGAGGCAGCGCGCTGCTGTGCCCCTAGGCTGGGATGGGAATTGACAGAGGAGCGGGCGTCCTTCCTGCTGCAGAGTCTACCTGCGTGGAAGCCTTTCCCTGATACGAACCCCGCTCTGGAGAGGCTGGCCTCCCGCTTTCACCTCGGGATTCTCTCCAATGTCGATGATGAGCTTCTGCTAGAAACCCTCAGGCATATAACCGTCACATTTGAATTGATTGTCACCGCTGAACAGGTCTGCTCCTACAAACCCCGGGCGGCCCATTTTAAGGAGGCGATGAGCAGAAAAGGGACTGCACGCTGGCTTCATGCGGGGCAGAGTTGGTTTCATGATGTCCGACCTGCGCTCGAGTTGGGGATTTCGGTAGCCTGGATTAACCGCAAGTCAGAACCCATGCCTGCAGGGGGACGAAAACCACTCCATGTCGTAAATGATCTTAACGGGCTGGTTGACCTGTTCGGGGTTTGATTCCAAAGCCGTGGGTTTTGTGTTTTCTTGGCATCTCAACAAATCACAGACTATATTTCCGAAATTCTTCTAACCTTGAGATTTTTTCTCCGAACTCGATCCAAAACGTATCGGCCTACGGCCAGGTCTTCATCTGCGATGCCGTTGGACTGAAACAGGATTCTCCTTGGGTGATTTTCTGGTCCACCGCTGGAGACGATCCTCTCCAGGGGAACGACATCCTCCCACCGGAGGATGCCCGATTCGCAGGCAGCGATCAGGTCTCCGCTGTCATGTTGTGCGGTGGAAATGTCGTCAGTGACAACGAGGTCCATCTTGCGGATGAGATCTAAAGAGACCTCGTGCTTTACCGGTTGGTTTGCCCCCATTGTGATGATCAACATCTCATCTTTAAGGTTGCTACCGTCGATCAGAGGTAATGAGGAATCCGTTGCCAGCACAAAGATATCTGACCTCTCTTTCATCTCCTCGACAGATGGGGACTCCGTTAGCTCCACTGAAAGGGTTTTACCCATCTGCTTGATGAAGCGCCTTGTCTTCTTGGGGTCGCGTCCGAAGACAAGAACCTGCCGGACCTGGCAAGCTTGCGCGATGGCCTCTACCTGGAATGTTGCCTGCCAGCCTGGTCCTATTAAGCCCATAACTTGGGAATTCCTTGGCGCAAGGTATTTTGCGGCCACACCGCTGGCGGCCCCTGTGCGAAGGCTACTCAGGTACGCGGCATTCAGCACCAGCCTTATCTCTCCAGACCGCCCGTTGTAGAGCGTGATCGTATTCGCTCTGCCGACATAGGCCCGTAGGCAAAGGAGATCCCACTCCGCCTGCCAGGCAGCCATCATGTTGAGCTGTTTGCTGCTGCCCTTGAGTCTCCGCCGTGGGAGAGCCCGCACCTTCGCAGCCGCTCGGTCCCGAAAGATGTTTTCGACGACCTTAAGGGCCTGCGGCATATCGATGAGTTTCCTAGTTTCCTTTTCGCCAATTACCAAGGCCATTTTTCTTTACCACCTTCCAAAAGCGATATAGCCCATTCAAGATCCTGTAGCAAG
Source organism: Binatia bacterium (assembly GCA_036443615.1). Taxonomy (GTDB): domain Bacteria; phylum Desulfobacterota; class Binatia; order UBA9968; family CAXXLF01; genus JACZXR01. The sequence continues at coordinate 5,905 of JAZFYO010000194.1, forward strand.
ACGACCGGGGTAGCGAGAGTCCATTTGCGCCCGATGGCGTTTTTTGTTATGAGATCTGATCCCAAAGGGGAGAGGAGAAAAGAATGGCACAGGAAATTTTATGGAAGGATGATATTGCCTCGTCCCTGGAGGAGGCCAAGGCGTCAAAAAAATACCTCTTTTTAGAATTCAATCATGCCCCAAAGTGAGGGGGGCTGCCTTAAGATGGATGCCGTGACGTATCCACAAGAAGAAGTAGCGCGGTACATCCTCGATCACTTTGTTCCCGTGAGGATCGATACGGATGAACAGCCGGAGCTTACTCAGAAATACCGTTCTTCCTGGACCCCGACCTATCTGATTCTAGGCTCGGACGGTACAGAGTACTACCGTGAGACGGGCTACCTGCCACCGAGGGAACTGCTGGCGCACCTGTCCCTCGCTGTGGGAAGGGCCGCCTTTGAGCAGCGTAATTTTGCGGAAGCGGCCAAGCATCTGGCGACTGTTGTAGAGCGCTACGGAGAAAGTGAGCTCGTCCCGGAGGCCCTTTACTTCTTAGGTGTCTCAAAGAACAAGGTAAGCGGGAAGGCGGACGAGCGCCGCGAAGTTTGGAAGCGCATTAAGGACCAGTACCCGAAGAGCGACTGGGCAAAGAAGGTCTCGTTTGCCTTTGAATAGATTGAACGTTTGTCAGGTCCGAGTCTGGAATTCGAAAGTCTGTGACTCTGGAATTTGTTGACTAGGGTCGAAAACTACGACCGCGGTCACTAACTCAGACTGGAGTCTCCCGACCGGAGGACCCCCTACCGTTACAATGCCCCCCAGCTCCTCCAATGGGTCGGAGTGATGTGGATGATAGGTCGTTTGTGGATGGCCATGGCCCGGTACTGAGGATATTTTCTCCGCAGCAAAACCACAGCTCTTCTATGTCTCTTTCCTCGGGTCAGCACCCGTGCCTTCCCTGTAATGATGACGTAGGCAAGCCGCTCCCAGTCCTCGTCGTATCTGTCCACGACGAAAGAGACGTGAGCGTTTACCAGAATGTTTTGAATTCTCTTTAGCAGCAGGGGAGAGGTGATTTTCGGTTTTTCATCGATGGGGGAGTAGAGCCCCTCACTACTTAGGACATAGCAGAGGGGGACATTGAGCGGTCGCCCTTTTCCGTCTGCCGTTGCAAGATGTGCCACACGGCCTGACTGGACAAAGGCTTTCTCTTTGCGAGTCACCTCTAAACTTTGAATTCCCCTACCACACTCGGAGCAAAGAGGTCTTCGGCGCTTAGTGTTTTGTCCATCAATCCTTGCTCCTTCATGTAGCGCATCAGTGCCTCGAGGGTGTGGCGGTTAGGTTCAATCCCGTAGGGCCACCAGTCGGGGCCGAAAATCGCCTTTAGCTGATCGATTTCGGCATTAAGCCAGGGCAGTGTGCAGGCCAGGGTGTTGGAGACGTGCATTCTCTGTACGGCTTGGTCCTTGGCCTGGCAAAAGGCCTTGTACAGGCTGCGGGCAACCCAGGGGTTGGGATCGTAGACCTCCCTGCGAATGGCCAGGACGTGCATAATCGGGAAAATTTTAGTTCGCCTGTAGTAATCGACCTCGACCTCTCGATAATTGGGGAACAGACGGCGAACCTTGGGGGATCCTTTAGCGAAGCAGGAGGGAATACGCGCAGATATAAGCGCGTCGATTTCTCCTCTGTCAAGCATGCCGTTGAGGGTCTGGTCTTGGGGAATAGGGGCTACTTTGATCTCTGGAGGAAGGGTGAGCTTAATGCGCTCCGTTCTGCCAGGTTCTTCTTGTCCTCCAACAAGCCACTGGACATTTTGAGCGGCCACGCCGTAGTCATCCTTGAGAAATCCACGGATCCAGACTGCCGCGGTGATGGAATACTCGGGCAAACCCACCTTTTTGCCTTTGAGATCTTCAGGATTCTGGATGCCGGACCCGAGGTTGATGAACACACAGGAATGTCTGAAAAAGCGGGAAGGAAAGACAGGTATGGCCACGAAGGAATCATTGCCGCGAGAGATCATGGTAATGTAGTTCGATAACGACATCTCCGAGGCGTCAAATTCGCGATGGTTGGACATCCGCCAGAAAATTTC
>JAZFYO010000195.1:0-3647 GCA_036443615.1 Binatia bacterium
AAAATTTTTCGCCAAGTTTCGGATTGTGATAGATGAATGTCAGTACGCCACTGACTGCTCCTCCCATGGTGGGATCGAGGCTGATAATTTTTCCTTTCCATTTAGGATCGAGAAAATCCCAGTAAGAATTGATCTGATTAGAAGTCACAAGCTTGGTATTATAGGCAAAATACGACTGGGGAACCCCATTAAAGGCAAGGATATATTTGCTTTCATCATCGTGATAGAAGTGCTCACCCCTCCACCATTTCGACTTGTCCACGACTTCGGGCAAGATCAAGGCCGGTTTGATCGGGTCCAGTATCCCTCTCTGATAAAAGTGTCTGTAGGGCGTCCCTGAGCCGCTGAGATAAAGATCCGCGAGGAATTTGCCCGCTCTCCGCTCTGCCAGAACACGTTGTGCAATCTGGCTCCCGCGGCCTGAGACTGTAATAACCTTAATCGCAGGAAATTTTTTCTGAAATTCGCTGAATATCGGCTCGTAACTTTCGGAGACATGTAAAACCAACCGCCCTTCTTTTTTGGCGGCCTGTAGGGTGTTTTCCCACTCTGACTGCCAGTCCGATTGGGCCTGCGCGCTTCTTAGCAAACCCCCATCTAATAGAACCACCAAATACAAAAATGAAATGGTCCAAATCTTGAGCCATGATGGTAAAAAACGTTGCCTACTCATTTTCGTTTCCTCCCTTTTGATTGAAACCTTTCCCTTTACAAAACCCTACGCCTAGTCATTCGGGGCTTGGCGTTTGGTGCGACATGGTTATCTCTCGCCGTTGTTTGGCCGACTCCAGAATGGCCAGGCACACCTCCAGAGTTGCTTCACCCCATCGCCCATCATGAAAGACGGGCCGATCGCTCACCACTGCATGGTAGAGCTCCTCTACTTCGGCCTCCCGTCCGATTCTTCCCGAGGGAAGAGCTATTTCTCTTTTCTCTTCGTCACCATAGATTATGAGTCCATCCGGAGACTGGCGGATGTCGCCCTTTTGGCAGGTGACCAAGGTGAAACCGAAGAAGGGTTGTTTTCTCTCACCCTGGGATCGATGACTGAACTCCCCCTGCCGTGCCCCCCCGTAGCGCATTTGCTCCTTAAGTGATTCCTCTTTATCGGGGTCACTGATGGCCTTGAGACGTTTCCGCACATTCAGGTTGGTCTCCGGAGCCCTATGCATACCCCCTTCTCCCACCCACCAAAAGAGTTCGGCCGTGTCAAAGAAACCGTAACCACTGTAGACTAAAGTCGCAGGCACCCCGTCTTCGAATTCCAGATAGACCACATAACTCCCCTCGTGGGGACGGGATGAGTCCCATATTCCTGTGGTGGCCCTAACACTCCTGACCATGCCTCCACCGATCAATCTGACCACATCCACCTGATGGGGACCTTGGTTCAATACGACACCTCGGCTGGTGGCCAGTTCATGCTTCATCCTCGGCCGATACATAAATTCGTTGTAATTCCAGGTGTTGATCATGCATAGCTTGCCCAGCTCCCCATTCTTGACTATTTCCCGAATCTTTCTTATGGGCGGGTCAAAGCTGTGAGTGTGTCCGCACAGCAGCTTGGTCCCGTACTTTTCTGCGGCATCGTTCATCGCCTCGCACTGTTCAATGGACAGTGCCATGGGCTTCTCCACGATGGCATGTTTGCCATGTTTGGCGGCGGTGATGACATGCTCGGCATGCAACTCATTGGGGGTTGCTATGTAAACAAAATCGACCTTATCGCTCTTGCACATCTCCTCAACCGTGTCGAAGGTCTCTCCGCCGTACTCCTCGCGAAATTTTCCCAAAGCCTCTTTTCGAACATCCACCGCGGCGGAGATTTTGATATAAGGAAGCTTTGCCAAGGGCGGAAGGATTTGAGTGCTGGCCACGCCGAGACCCGCCATTCCCATTCGTAATACCTGAGCCATAACAACTCCCTAAATAAAAGCACACTAAATTGAACTCGACTTTTCCTTCGCTACTGCTTCCACCTTCTGCACGTAATCTTTGATGTCATTCGAGGTAGGAACGACTTCTGATATGACAACCATATGCGGGAAGCGGTTATGCTCGGGATCCCTGATGACATGGAGCGGATCACGGCCTTCTTGCACATCCTTAATCGCCTTTAAGAGCTGTTTACGTTCCGCAACAATGGCCTTGTCTGAAGTGACCAGGTGCTCCCGGGTCCGATCCTGAATGGAGCCCTGACTCTCTGTGGCAAAGAGATCGTGCACCGGGAAAGACGATCCCATCCCCGTGTAAGATCGGGTTTTCAGTTCATCACGATCCTGAAGATAGCGGTTAGCGGCGTTGCGAGCCGCTCGGTAACTGGGAACCGCCTCCGTGGAATAGCGCTTTCGGAACGCGTCTTGGTCCAGAGGTTCCGCGCGACTGAAAACTATCATAAACTTCCAATGGTGCTCATCGTCGATCGGGACATGCCAGTTAACCAGATATCCCGCACCTTGAGTCTCACCGGGAACCGCACAAAGATTGGGCATCACAAAATTGGAAACCCTGAGGTAGGCCTTCTCTCCCACTGGACGCCATGTATAGATCCGCACGCCGAAATCCTCCAGCTCGAGTTCAATGGGTGGAGCCAGATTCTCGCCGCACAGCTGATTGGGTGAGCTATTGCTCCCGCCTACGGTTCTGTACCGGCCCTGCCTTGTCTCACCGGTTAGACTCTCGTCGAAAAAACGATGGAGAAACGAGAGGTGTCGCGGATCGATATTGCCTTCGTTCCCTTGTAGATAGTTGCATTCGGAATAAAATTTGTAAGCGAATCGATACTCGTCTGCAATTTCAAATATCTCGTAGGCGGGCAGAAGGGGCGGCTCTCCTGGACCAAAGTATCCGAAGATCAACCCAGCCTTCTCCTGGCACGGATAGGCCTTGTGCCGAACGGTCCCGCGGTTTCGGCCTCCGTCGGGTTCGCCAGGTTGATCTAAACAGCGACCCTGCACGTCATAGAGCCATCCATGATAAATGCAGCGGAGTCCCCCGTCTTCCACCCGCCCATAGCTGAGATCTGCGCCGCGATGGGAACAGTGAGTATCCAGGAGACCGACTCTCCCCTGATCATCCCGAAAGAGCACCAGATCCTCGCCGAAAAACCTGACTGGCTTTGGAGCCCCACCCGGTGGTAGCTCTTCGGCCAAGGCCACCGGTTGCCAGTAGCGTCTCAGCATCTCACCCGCCGGTGCTCCAGGACCCACTCGAGTCAATAGTTCATTTTCTTCTTGGGTCATCATAGGTTTTGCCCCCCTTACGTTTGATATACGGTCAAAAGGACTCTTCTTTTCTCATCCATCAAATAATCAAATGATCGCCGAATCACGCTCTGGGAAACGGGATTATTCCTTGAAACTTCTTTATCGCCTGTTCGCGCAGTTCCCGACTGCTCCGGCTGACCTTCGGGAATTTATCGCGCCATTCAAACGGCCGCACGGCGTAAAAAACGGCTCGGCTGTTCGTATGGTCACCGGAATCTCTCCTGTCTGGAGGCATGCGTGGATCCAGGGGAGTGCTCCAGCACTTATCAATAATATCAATGTTCGTTTTAGGATCCACACGGGTCATCATGGCCCACTGCACTTCTTTGATATTCGTAGGATCGATATCTTCGTCCACTACGACAACGTATCGTCCGTTAC
>JAZFYO010000196.1:0-4447 GCA_036443615.1 Binatia bacterium
GCCACATAGACTCTCCTGACAGTCGCACTGGTCGATATGCAGACCCCGCACGGGTTCACGAGTCTCACCGGTTGGAAAACTAAGAGGTTGGAAATTTCAACAAGACACTATTCGGTCCTGGAAGGATTAGTTGATGCCAACCTGCAGCCGTCTATCCTGAAAAAAATCCTATCTGAATAGAGCCAACCATGCAAATCAAGAATCGACGAAGAGTCGAGACCCGTTAGCACTTTATACCTGGACGATATTCTAAGGAGTTGGCCCATAGTTGTATTATGCCCTCCTTGTAAAGTAAGTTATCTGTTGCCTGCAAAGCATAGGTGGACTGTGGAAAGAAGGACGGATCACCGAACTAGGGGCTTATAGAGACCCTGTAATCAAATTATATCGAACACGGGGTTTGAATCCCCGTGTTCGACCAAAGGGAAGAGCTGCCGCTTCTCCCCTTTGGAAACCCCATCGGCTTTGTGCCCGCCTCAAGAGGCGGGGTTTACATTGAATCAAAACGGGCTCCAGAAAAGATTGGGCCACATAGACTCTCCTGACAGTCGCACTGGTCGCTATGCAGACCCCGCACGGGTTCACGAGTCCCACCGATTGGAAAACTAAGAGGTTGGAAATTTCATCAAGACACTATTCGGTCCTGGAAGGATTAGTTGATGCCAACCTGCAGCCGTCTATTCTGAAAAAAATCTTATCTGAATAGAGCCGACCATGCAAATCAAGAATCGACGGAGAGTCGAGACCCGTTAGCACTTTATACCTGGACGATATTCTAAGGAGTTGGCCCATAGTTGTATTATGCCCTCCTTGTAAAGTAAGTTATCTGTTGCCTGCAAAGCATAGGTGGACGGTAGAAAGAAGGACGGATTACTTAACCAGGGGTTTCTAGAGACCCTATGATATAAAAAAAGGAAAGCTGGTTTGATGGTTGCCGTTGGCGTGAAGGCTCCCAATTTTACCTTACCGGGTATTTCTGAGGGGCGGATCTCGGACTACTCCCTCATTTCCTTTCAAGGGAAATGGCTGGTCCTCTTTTTTTATCCCGCAGATTTTACCTTCATCTGTCCTACCGAGGTGGCAGGGTTCAGCAAGATGGCAAGTGAGTTTCACTCGGAGAAGGCGGAGATCCTTGGCCTCAGCGTCGACTCCTTGGAAACGCATCGTGCGTGGATAGAAGAGCTGGGTGGCGTGAACTATCCGCTTCTCAGCGACGCGGAGAAAAAAATCAGTCGTGCCTATGGGTTATTGGATGAAAGTCAAGGGGTTAGCCTACGGGCCACTTTCATTATCAACCCGAAGGGTGAGGTGAGCTATCTGGTCGTAAGCCATATGAATGTGGGTCGAAGCGTGGAGGAGACACTCCGGGTCTTAAAGGCCCTGCGCACGGAGAGGCTCTGTCCCTCCGACTGGAAACCGGGGGAGGAGACTGGGGATCTCGGTCTCAAGTATTAAATGTCCTTAGAAGTCATCGAGCAGAAACGTGATATCATCGAGAGCCGGGCGCGAATCCGGGAATTTGTTTTTGGAATTCAGGACGGCTTGATAAGCACCGTTGGTCTCTTGGCGGGGATCAAGGGTGCCACAGAGAGCAATACGGTGGTGATCCTGGCAGGGTTCACAGCCATGTTTGCCGGCGCCATCTCCATGTCCGCGGGTTCTTATCTTTCCTCGAGTGCGGAAAAAGAGATCTTTGGTAAAGAGCTTCGGGAGGCAGAGGATCTGGCAGAGAGAGAACCCTACCTGGCGGCAGAGGGACTGCTCAGGGCCCTTAATCAGGAGGGGCTAAAAAAGGAACAGAGCTATCGCATCGTTAAGCTCCTCGCTCAGGAGGAGAGAGTTTTTCTCAGGACATTTCAGGAAAAGGTCTTTGGTCTGGGGACCGCAGAGATCAACCGTCCGCTTCAAGCTGCCCTGGTTATGGGACTATCCTTCACCGTGGGGGCGCTGATCCCTCTTCTTCCCTTCCTGATCTTGCCTGGAATGAATGCCCTTTACCTCTCCATCGCTCTTGCCGCAGTAACATTATTCTCCGTGGGTGCGTTGAAGGGCCATCTGGCCGCCAGATCTCTTTTTCGCTCCGGTTTGGAATTCTTTTTTATTGCTGTCGGTGCCGCCCTACTAGGATACCTGATGGGTCTCACTGTCCAGTACTTTTTCCCAGGAATTGCCTTCGCGGCAGGATAGCAGCCAACCGGCCCCACCATACCGTGTAGTCCATCGGGCTTTTCCAGAATGCGTCCCGAACCTGACTGCTCTTGCCGCTAGGCTTATGCCAGCCCGAAGAGCGCCTTGGGGTTGTGGTAGGTAATCTTCTCGTACTGTGACGAGGTAATGCCTCCATTCTCCTTCAGGTTACGAAGAGCTTCTATCTCGGTGGATTGATCGTTGTGACCGTAGTCAGTGCCAATGGTAATATTGTCCTCGCCCGAATACCTGAGGATGTGGTCTACATCGTCATCCGTCTGGCACGACACATATTGCCGGTACTCCTTCAGCGGGTTCTCCGGCAGTTTCTTTCCCTGGGCTGCCCACCGGCGCCGCAAGTCTTTGACTACATAAGGTACCCATTGTGCAGCCGCCTCGGCCCAGTGAAACCGGAGTTTCGGGAATAAGATCGGCAGTTCGCCCATGATCACCGAATGGAATGCGCCTATGACAGGCAGGCGGAATTTCCAGAAACTGCCTCCCCCGTTGTACTGGGAGACCAAGTCGAGGAATTGGGGGTTGCCGTTACCGACGTGCACCCCCACGGCCAGGTCGAGACGGCTCATTTCCTCGTAAAGAGGGTAGAAATAGGGATTGGTAATGAGTTGGTGTCCCTCTATGCCACGCATGAACACGCCGCAGGCCCCATTCTGTTTGCAAAACCGGAGTTGCTCTAAAGATGCACTCATGTCCAGTAGCGGCAAAACGCAGATCCACCGCAGCCTCCCCTGGCTTTGCTTGTAAATGTCGGCCAGCCAGCGGTTATAACCCTTGCAGATGGGGACTTCCCACTCGGGCTTGTCGGTTACTTGCTCGATGAAAATAGAAGGATAAAGCACCTGGATGTCTATTCCCAGCTCATCCATGTGCCTGAGCCGGGCCTGCACGTTTTCCATCTCTCGGGTTTCCCGGGCAGTGTGCATCTGACGGCCGGTGCGCACAGATATTTCGTCGAGTTGCTGCGCAGTCAATACTAACCGCACCAGACCGCGTATTTTTCCGTCGATGAACCAGAATTCTCCGCCGCCCTCGCCACGAGGGCGAACGATGAGTGGTCGATACTTTTGGTGAGCCGGTTCCATGTAATCCCAGGTATGTTCCGACTCAACAACGTGGGCATCGGAATCAATCGTAGGCATATCCAAACACCTCCAAATAACCAGAATGATCTTATCCCATCAGTCCGGCTTTAGATCACTGATAGTATTAACAATTGTACGAATAAATATCCACCGCCCAGCGGGATATGGAGAAGTGCTACCCCTACTCCAGGCTCCACGAGGCCTATTACCACATCTGCGTCGATGACTGCACGTACGTCCACAAGGAGAACCGGGATCCAGAAAAGCTCCGGATGTACAAGTCCTACATGAAACAGCGCAAGAAAGACGGCTACCGCTCACCGAACCGGCTGTAGTCGTCATCCATCAGGTCCGTTCGCGAAAGGATCATTCGCAGGCCGACCCTCCATGGCGAGATGTAGTGGGTGAAGTCCATCACCGTGGCAATCTCTCCAATGCCCCCCCCACGTCGTACCTACGAAGATGCGTGAGGCATCAGGCCGTGCGATCTAAGAAATGCGCTGACCAGCTCGTCAAACCCCGCCGGGTCTTCGATACAGCATGCATGACCGGTCCCTGGCAAGACCTTATGGACAGACCCGGGAATGAGACCGGCCGTCCGTCGGCCTCCGGCCAGCGACATATCGTATTCGCCATTGATGACAAGAGTAGGAACCCTCAGCGAGGGAAGACGGCCGGCAAGGTCGGTCCCGGCGCGCGCACGAAATATCTGGGCGATCGACTGGCCGGAAAGCCATGGGTTTCTCTCCAGGAATGTCCCGAGAAGAGTCCGCCCGAGTTTTGTCTCCGGAAAGCCGGGCGCAACTAGCTCTCTAATATGCTTTGAGTGATAGGTCTCGACATTTTCCGTGTAGCCCCGAATCCTCTCCGGAATCCGCTCTCCCCCGCCGCTGCTGCCGCCGACCAGGATCAGAGCCTTAAACATCTCCGGATGGTCGAGACCGAGGAGCATAGCAATGCCGGAACCGACACTGACTCCACCGAGAATTGCCTCGCTCACGCCCTCTTCACGGCAGATCGCAAGGACATCATCCCCCATCTCCTTGAGAGTAAACTCGCTGGTCGGTTTATCGGACCGCCCATATCCCCTGATATCTAGGGCAATGACCTTGAAGGCGCTGGAGAAGTGGCTGACCTGGTACATCCAGAGATTGTGG
>JAZFYO010000197.1:0-10174 GCA_036443615.1 Binatia bacterium
TAGGCCACTCTCAGCCTCTTTCCCTTTTCCCCGGTATGTGCAAGGGAAGGCCAAAGTAGGAGTGTCAAAACCGCAACCATCGGTAGTAGTCCAAACCATTTTTTCAAGGAAACCATAGCTTTTATAGCCTCCCTTCTACATTCATTGGCGCCCTGCCCTATCCTCATCCAGTGTAGCCCATTTTGAAATAGAGTGCAGCCTCAGGTCAAAAGTATTTCCAACCGAACCAGTGCTACCCATTGCTACATGGCCGGGCCCTGCCCAACAAGATTGGCAAGCATCTCAATGAAAGAGGGGTGGTCGTTTACCGGGGTGGCTCGATGAAAACGCAGGCCCTGTTCCTCTGCCACCCTTCGCGCCTCTACATCCAGGTCGTACAGCACCTCCACGTGCTCACACACAAATCCGATTGGCACGACGACCACATCTTTCAAGCCATCCTTGGCTAGCCCGCGCAGAACGTCGCAGATGTCTGGCTCGAGCCAGGAGTCACGCGGCGATCCGCTCCGACTCTGATAGGCAATGGACCACCGGGGGTGCCCGAGCCGTTCAGCTACTGCCTGGGCAGCGGCCGTGAATTGCGCGACGTAAGGTGAGCCAGCAACCATAGCGGTAGGCACGCTGTGTGCAGTGAAGACAAGGGGTGTGAGCCTTCTCCGGTCCGGGGCCACCCCCGCCAGGGTGCTGGCCACGCGCTCCGTCATGGCTTCAATGAAAAGCCGGTGTCCTGCCCACGGAGGGGCAAACACAACCACGGGCGCCCCTGCACCCATCTTCTCACGGGCGGTAGCCACATCATTGATATAGCGCTCCCAGGAGGCCTCGGTCTGAAATGCCGAGAGGATGATCCCCAGCGTGCGCCGGTGGCCCTTGTCCTTCATCTGTGCCAGAGTTTCGGAAAGGAAGGGGTGCCAGTTCCGCATTGCGGCAAAGACGGGCTGGGGAATTCCGTCGCGCTTTAAAACCCGCCGCAACCCGTCTGCCTGGCGAAAAGTCAGTTCATTCAGCGGTGACCTAGAACCGATCCGCTCATAGTGGCGCGCCACCTCCTCGATTCGCTCAAGAGGAATTTGGCGACCTGCAGTGACGGTCCGTAAAAAGGGGCGTATATCCTCAGGCTTTTCCGGCCCGCCAAAGGCAATCAAAAGGACCGAGTCAAATGAACGGTCTATTTGAAGACTCGTTATTTCTTTTTCTTCTTTTTCTTCTTGGCCTTGTCAAATACCAACGGCGCAGTACCCACTGTATTGCCATCTTCATCAACTACCGTAAGCGTATACGCCGTATTGGCCTTCAGCAGCTTCCTACGTATCTCCCGGTTCAATTTCCATACGCTGGAAAACGCCCCAAACTCGTTGGCTATCGGCCGTGGCTTTACCAAAAAACTAATGTCCGATAGCACCCCGCCCATCATCACGCGGATACCCAGCTCCTGCTTGGGCTTAAACCCGGACCCTGAAATCCACACCTTCCCCTTCTTGTAAGGGACCGGAGCCGGTGCAACGGTGATATTCGGTCCAGCCTCAGCAATGGCTACCTCCCCAAACGGGTTCGAATACGACCCACCACCCAGCAAGGTCAGAAAAAAAGCGAGAGCTAGGGCAGTTGAAATCAAGACTAGTCTCTTTCTGCACTCCATGACGTTACCCTCCTTTATAAAACAAAAATTAAACGCCCACCTAAAAACGAACGGCATTATAGTTATAGCCCTCACCCCCTGTCAAGCCCATACAGGTGCCTCTCGAAAAGGTTAAATTTGACACAACAATTACTCACCCATATCAGAGATATCCCTGCCGAGACCGTTACTTCACGGATATTGACAACAATCCACTTGTTGATTAGGTCTATTATCAACCACCTGTGGTTCAGTTAACCTCCGGCTCGCCTTAACTGACCTATGGGGGTGAGGGGCTGGACATGGCAGCCTCTGTGAGTCAGGGAAGAAAAGGCAAAGGGAAGATGCGAACCCCCGCGAGCTCATCTCTCCTTACCATCAGCCCACCCTGAGGAAACACCAAGGAGGTAAAAGATGCGTCTTAAAGACAAGGTCATTATCGTTACTGGGGGAGGACTAGGAATTGGACGGGCCTACTCCAAGGGTCTGGCCAAAGAAGGAGCCAAGGTGGTCGTCGCAGACATTCAGGTTGAGGCAGCCAAACAGGTGTCCGATGAGATCGTAAAGGAGGGAGGAGATGCTCTGTCGGTAGCGGTGGATGTCACCTCGCCCGAGAAGACTCGCAAGATGGCCGACACAACACTCAAACGCTACGGCCGCATTGATGTGCTGGTCAATAACGCCGGACTCTATACCGCCCTTAAGAAAAAATCCTTCATGGAGATTCCTGAAGACGAGTGGGACATGGTCATGGCAGTCAATGTAAAGGGACTCTTTCTCTGTGCACAGGCGGTCCATCCGGCCATGAAAAAGCAGGGGAAGGGAAAGATCATCAATATCTCTTCCGGAACCGTGCTTGGGGGTACTCCTTTCTTCGTCCATTATGTAGCCTCCAAGGCCGGGGTCATTGGGTTTACCCGAGCCCTGGCCCGAGAATTGGGCCCGGACAATATCTCCGTGAACGCTATTACCCCGGGTCTCACCATTTCCAGTCCAAAGCAGGAAGGCGTCATGACTCCGGAACAGCGCGAGGACCGCAGGCGCCGCCGGTGCTTTCAGAGAGATCAGCTTCCTGAAGATCTGGTGGGCACGGTTACTTTCCTCTCCTCCGAGGACAGCAATTTTATCACTGGCCAGACCATCAACGTGGATGGGGGCCATAATTTGCACTGATCAATGGAAAGAGCCTTCCAACTACTCAAACCTTGTGGTAACCTAACTCGCTCTATGAGCAGGAAAACACCGCTTTCACACGGCCGCGTCATCCGCAGGTCCGTCTTTATCTTCTGGGCTCTCTCTTTTTTAATTATATCACTCCATTTCAGTCCCGCATTTGCGCAGGAAGCAGACACCGTACCCGATGCCTCATTAAATGGAAAAGGGAGGATTGGATGTACAAAGTGCCCGGTATACAGCTATAAGATCACTCAGCTGCTCAACAAAGCCGATGCACTTTATGCTAGCTTCAAGACAAAGGAAGCCATAGACGAGCTTTTAAAGATTCTCGAGCTGGACCCCGATAACAACGAGGCACTAACCAAGGCTGCCCGTGCCTTTATTGATTTGGGTGACATGATCCCAGAGTCTACGCCCGACTGGAATGAAAAAAGATTAAAACAATATCTCATCGCCGAACAGTTTGCCCGTAGGTCAATCGAGATCGACCCCGCCGGGACATGGGGTCATTTCTTCGTAGCCGCCTCCTTGGGAAAGATTACTTTGCTTTCCTCCGTCTCCGAAAAGATCGATCTTGCCCACGAGGTTCGTGATGAGGTCGACAAGGCGATCGCCCTCGACCCAGATAACGGTTTTGCCTATCACATCTTGGGTGTCTGGCACAGAACGGTGGCTGAGATCGGAAAGATGAGCCGCTTCATGGTCCAGACCATACTGTTGCGCACAATTCCTAAAGGTAGCTTCGAAAAATCGGTGGAAAATTTAAAAAAAGCCGTCTCTCTCAACCCCGATGTGACTAACCACCACTTGGAATTGGCCAAAACCTATATAGCCATGGAAAAATGGGATCTAGCCCGCCGACACCTCAAGATTGCCGAGGACCTTCCGATCCAGTATTCTGATGATCAAAGTCACAAAGAAAACGCTCGGCACCTTCTCCAGGAGATCAAAGATCGCTAAGAAGGCATGTGCCGCCAGCCTGCCGTTTCTTCCGCTCCAGGGTTCATGAATCCGGGTCTCTGAGATGATCCAAAGATGGCTCTGGCTCGGCTTCTTCCTCCTCTTGCCCTTAGGGGCCCTGTCCTGCAGCAAACCCGAAGAGCGGCGCGATGTCCTTCGAGTTGGATTTGTCCCGGCCGAGAATGCCCAGCAGGTAGCCCTAAACGCACAACCCATCGTGCAGATCCTGCAGAAGGAACTCGGACTCGAAGTCCAGCCATTTGTGGCCACGGACTACACCGGAGTCATTGAAGCGCTTCGAGCCGATAAACTCGATATCGCCTTTCTCACTCCTGCCTCATACGTACTGGCCAATATAGAGGCCCATGTGAGAGTAGTGCTGAAAACCCATCGTAGGGAAAGGCCGTATTATTATGCAGCAATCATCACCCATGCCGACAGCCGAATCGAGACCCTGGAGGACCTGCGTGACAAGACCTTCGCCTTCGGAGACCCCCTTTCGACCTCGGGCCATATCATTCCCAGAAAGATGTTCAATGAAAGAGGCATCAATCCGGTAAAGGATTTTAAAAAAGTAATTTATTCGGGCGGACACGACGCCACAGTCCTGGCGGTCTTGAATCACAAGGTCGATGCGGGGGCAACCTTTGCCAACTTTCCAGACGGCAAAGATGCCGCTTGGACCCAGTATCTGAAGGACCCCGAAGAGCAGAAAAAGATTCGCGTCATCGCCTATTCCGAACCTATCCCATCGGACAATCTTGTCATCAATACCAATTTGAATTCGGCGCTAGCCAAAAAAATAGTGGACACATTCTTGAATCTAAGCAACGATCCAGCAGGCAAAAAGATGTTGAGGGATCTCTACAAGATCGATGGATTCATCCCGGCAACAGACCAGGATTACAACTCGATCCGAGAGGCATTCAAGATTGCCGGAATTGACATCAAAGAGGCGCTGAAGAAAAAACGGCCATGATAATTCTGGAGGTGAGGGACCTCTATCAATCCTACGGGATATCCACTCCCGTGCTGCGCGGTGTCAGCCTTAAGTTGGAGCAAGGAGAGTTCCTGGGCGTTATTGGTCTGAGCGGCGCAGGGAAATCGACACTCCTGCGCTGTATTAACCGACTCATTGACCCCACCTCAGGCGAGATTCTTATTCCCCGCAATATTTTTATTCCCGGGGGTGACGGCTCCTGTATCGATATTCTCAAGCTAAGCCGAAGTGAACTGCGCCTTCTGCGGCGCAAGGTGGGCATGATCTTTCAGCAGTTTAACATCGTGAAGCGTCTTTCCGTGATGGAGAATGTCCTGTCGGGGGGGCTGGGTTATCAGTCAGGTCTAACGAGCTGCCTTAAGCTCTTCTCTCCAGCAGAGAAGGAGCGCGCCCTATTGAACCTCAAACGGGTAGGGCTCTTAAATCACGCCTATAAACGGGCCGACGAGCTGAGCGGAGGAGAACAACAGAGAGTCGCCATTGCCCGAACCCTAATGCAAAACCCTTCTATTATCCTAGCCGACGAGCCAGTATCCAATCTGGACCCTAAACTCTCCCGCGTGATCCTGGACATCCTGAAGCGGGTCTGCCGTGAAGACGGGATCACGGCAATGGTGAGCATTCACACACTGGACCTGACAAAGGAATACGCAGACCGCATTCTCGGTATCAGCCAGGGAAAGGTTCTCTTTGATGGCCCAGCCAAAGACCTAAACGACGCCTCCGCTGAAATGATTTATCAAGACGCAAAATAAAATCGAAAACGTAAGAATTCAAGAAGGCGGGAGGGAATTACCTTGGCACATCAACCCCAGGCAAAAAGTGAAGTCGATATTTTCCGCGAGGCGCCTCCGGCCCCAAAAAGAGGTGTGCGCTTTTATCTGCTCCTTATCGGTTTTTTGCTGATCCTATGGTGGTCCTTTGAAGGCGCAAAGATCAAGCCTAAGGAGCTGATCCAAGGGATACCTCAGATCGCGGTTACGCTCGCTCGGATGTTGCCCCCTGATTTTACCAAGGTTACAGACGCCAAGAGTTATTTCTTGCCGGAAAAAATGTCCATCTCTACCCTGCTGCTTCCCGTCCCGGTTTCTAAGGACCAGGCAAAGACCAAGCAGAGATGGTGGGACAATACATTCCCTCAGACAATTGTCGGTGCCACCATCGAGACCATTCAAATGGCCCTGGCCGGTACTTTCCTGGCACTGGTTGTCGCCTTTCCCATCGGTTTTCTAGCAGCGCGCAATACCACGCCACATTTTCTTGTTTATCACGGCACACGCCTCGTGATGAATTTCCTCCGTACCATTCCCGACCTCGCTCTCGGACTACTATTTGTCGCCGCAGTAGGTCTCGGTGCCTTCGCCGGCACGCTCGCCCTCTTCATCCACACAACGACGGTACTGGGGAAACTCCTTTCTGAATCCGTCGAAAACATCGATGAGGGGGTAGTCGAGGCGATCCGTGCCACTGGGGCTGGCCATGTTCAGGTTGTCACTTTCGCCGTGTTGCCCCAGATATTGCTGGATTTGATCTCTTTCACTCTCTACCGGCTGGAGACCAATATCCGAGCAGCCTCCGTCCTTGGTCTCATCGGCGCGGGTGGAATCGGATATCTGATGAACACTAGCTTTAGAACCTTTCAGTATCAGGAGGCGGCAGCCATCGTCTTGGTCCTGATCGTCCTGGTCATGGTTGTGGACTACGCGAGCTATCACTTAAGAAGGTTGGTCGTATGAACTAATAAAGGATGGGGAGTAAGAAATGGAACTCAAGGTTGTAGGTAATCCAAAGAAAAATCTTTTTTGCCCTCAGCCAAGAAGGCAAAGCCTTTTCTTGAAGATAGGAAATTGCGCTGGGCTCTTTCAGCCTTCGCGGCATTCACTTGGGCCAGGCGCGGATCTCTCGGGTCGCCCGTAATTTTTTTGGATCATAAGACTCCCGGTGAACGAATCCGGAAAGTTCTCTGCGTCTTCTGGGCCTGGGCCAAACGCGGATATGACCGATGGGGACCACCCAAAGTAGGCGAAGCGGTTGAGGCACATTGAAGAGTATTCTAAGTTCAGCCTCTACCTCCTCACGCACCGAAACCCACACAGTTCCCAATCCCTCGCTCGCCGCCACCAACATCATGTGTTCGACCGCGTTGGCGACACTCGCTTGAAAGAGCTTTTCTCGATCGCCGGGTTGACGCGTGGTTAGGTAGACCTGCATCGTCCGTGGATCACCGCAGACTAACACCAGCACGCTCACATCCCCCACATAATCCTTCTTCAAACCCTTGTAATGGACTGGATCCTCAAGCTTGCGCTGTTTCCACTCTTTGGCATAAATCTCGCGTACCTTTTTCATCTTTTTCTTATCTCGGGTCACGACGAACTCCCACGGTTGAGTGTTCGCACCCGATGGGGCCCAGCGGGCTGCCTCGAAAATCATCTGCAGCTGTTTGTCGGTAACCTTCCCCGTTTTATAGACCCTTACGCTCCGCCTCATGCGGATGGCACCTAGGATTTCCCTCGTGTTCACTAAAATATATCCTCCCTTGATGCTCTAACACTCTGTCTATACAAACAATAGCGGGAAGAAGTCGAGCCCTAAACCGGAGGCCCGCGTAATCAAGTTATATCGAACACGGGGTTTGGATCCCCGTTTTCGACCAAAGGGGAGAGCTACCGCTTCTCCCCTTTGGATACCCCATCGGCTTTGTGCCCGCCTCAAGAGGCGGGGTTAACCTCAAATATATTGGCCCCGAGCTTTAAAGGCTACCCAAAGACGGGGATACCCCAGGTCGCCAGCCGTCAGCCACACAAGAATACAGTGGGAGTTCGACCATGGACTTTTTTTAGCACGGTGTGATAATGTCTCGCACTAGCGAAAGGTACTTCAATGATCAATGTCGTAGCCCTGGTGGCCAAGTATGGAGAGGAAAAGGCGGCCGAGTTAGTAGGCTGGCTGGTATCTTGGCTCAGAAAAAGAGGAAAAACAGTACTCGTTGAAGCGGAATTCAGCCATGCAGGCGCGAGGGCATGTGACAAACAGGAAATGGCCAAAAAGGCTGACCTGATCATCGTACTGGGAGGAGACGGAACCCTCCTGAGCATAGCCCGGATGGTGGAGCGCCCGGAAGTACCCATCTTTGGTGTGAATCTAGGAGGGCTGGGCTTCATCACCGAGATCGCTGCAGGTGAGCTTGAGCCGCTGTTAGACAAAACCCTGGCAGGGGACTATTCCGTGGAGAAGAGAATGACCCTGGAGTTTCAGGTACACAGCGAGATGGGCGGTCCGAAGAAATTTCGGGTTCTAAATGACGGGGTGATCACCAAAGGGGCACGCTCCAAGATCATAGACCTGGAAACTTATGTGGGGAAAGAATACCTGTGTACCTACAGGTCCGACGGGTTGATCATCTCGACTCCCACAGGATCAACGGCCTATTCCCTAGCTGCCGGTGGACCCATCCTATACCCTTCTTTGGGGGCGATCGCCCTCTCCCCTATATGCCCTCATACACTGACCAATCGTCCAATCGTCGTGTCTAACAAATCCACGATCCGCGTAACTCTGCGTTCGGCTGGAGACACGGTGATTTTGACACCGGATGGACAAGAGGGCTTACTTTTGAACAACGGTGATGTGGTAGAGATTCGGGATTATGGAGTTCCGGTCTCTCTGGTGAAGGCCCCTTCCAGAAGCTACTTCGAGATCCTGCGTAACAAACTCAAATGGGGAGAAAGGTAGGGAAGGATATCCGGTTCGAAGATGCTGCGTGAACTTAGCATCAAGAACTTCGCCGTGATAGATCAGGTCGCATTGGACCTGGGCCCGGGGCTTAACGTGCTGACCGGGGAGACAGGTGCCGGAAAGACGATCATCCTGAATGCGCTTGGTCTCCTATTAGGGGGTAGGACCTCGTCGGACATCATCCGTCACGGGGAAGAAGAAGCAACCGTTGAGGCGCTCTTCGAATCACTGCCCCAAGCACTCCAACTAAGGCTCGGAGAGTCAGGTTACGGAGATGAGGATGAGCTGGTCATTAAAAGAATTGTCAGCCGCTCAGGGAAAAACCGCATCTATTTAAATGGGAGCCTCTGTCCTTTAACCCTCCTAGCCGAGATTGGTAGTCACCTCATCCGTATCTACGGACAACACGAACATCACAGTCTGCTGAGATCTGAAAGCCACCTGGCATTGCTAGATGCTCACGGCGCCCTGGAGGACAAGGCAGAAGAGATGAAAAAGAGGTACCATTCGTTCCGAACGGCCTGGGACCAGCTGAGGGAGGCGCGAGAGAAACTGGAGAGGGCGAGGCGGGAAGAGGATCTGCTGCGAGCCCAAGCGGAGGAAATCTCTCGGGCCTCGTTGCGGATTGGAGAGGAGGAAGATCTGCTGGCAAGAAAGGAAATTCTGATCCACGCGGAGAAACTCCATCAGGGCTGCAAGGAAGGAGAGGAGATCCTTTACGAAGGGGAAGATGCAGTGGTGGGCCGGTTGGGGAGAGTCCTTGCCCGTCTGAAGGAGTTGGCCGGTATCGACAATACTCTCAACAATCCGGTGGAGCTTATCAACTCCTCCTTGGCCCAACTAGAAGAGGCGACTTCGGCTCTCCGCCACTATACGGATCGTGTGGAATTCGACTCGCAGGCTCTGGAACAATTGGAAGACAGGCTTGCGGAGATCAATCGTCTAAAACGGAAATACTCCGGGTCCGTAGAGGATATCCTAAAAATCCGAGAGAGGGTGGAACAGGACCTTGCGGCCTTAGACCGGGGAGGAGAGGAAATAGGTGCCCTCGAGCAGGCGCTCGAGAAGACCCGTCGCTCAGCATGGGAGGAGGCAGAGGCTCTTTCGAACGAACGGAGCCGCGTTTCCCGGAAAATCAAGAAGGAACTGGAAAGAGAAGTTGAAAGCCTGGGCATGCCGAAAACCGTCTTTGATGCTCGGTTCCTCCGTGAAGAGGGAATTCAAGATGACCCTCCCTTTCTAATTGGCGGAAGGAAAATAACAGAGGAGGGGATAGATCAGATTGAATTTTACTTTTCCCCGAATCCAGGAGAGCCGGTAAAACCGCTGGCCAAGGTCGCTTCGGGGGGAGAGCTCTCACGCGTCATGTTAGCCATTAAGTCGTTGGTCCTGACCAGGGGGGATATCCCCACGCTCCTCTTTGATGAGGTAGACGCAGGCATCGGCGGGAGCGTTGCCGAGATGGTAGGAAACAAACTCAAGAATGTGGCCGATTCCCATCAAGTGATCTGTGTCACCCACCTCCCGCAGATCGCCGCGCTAGCCAACTTTCACTACGTGGTGGAAAAAGAGATTGCAAAGGGGAGGACCTTTACCAAGGTCAAGAAGCTTAGCGACAGAGATAGGGTCAGCGAGGTCGCTCGCATGCTGGGAGGAATCAAGGTAACGGACCAGGCCAAGCG
>JAZFYO010000198.1:0-2838 GCA_036443615.1 Binatia bacterium
TGTTCCCGAGTGAGCAGCGAGGTAAGCTCCTTTTCGTTTTCTCTTACTAAACGGACGGCCTCCTGAAGCAGCGCGCCCCGTTTTGCGGGCGACATCCTCGACCAGACACCAAATGCATCATCGGCCGCTTCAACAGCCTTGCGCACATCTTCTGCAGTACCCTTCGGTACGGTATCGACCACCTCGCCCGTGGAAGGGTTCCGGATCTCGGTTACCTCACCACTCTCGGAATCGTGGAATTCGCCTGCATAGAACATCTTAGCCATTTAATTCTCCCATCACGAAAATAAAATCCCTATAAAAAATCCCACTTGCAGCCTATCCGTAACGTAGGCCGAGCAGGATGAAAAAACAAACCATTTTCCCTCTATCTTGTCAAGAAACGGGGTATCTCACCACCCGCTGCGCACCTCTTTTCCACTCATCTCCACGTAGATTTTTTCTGATTTCACAGGCTTCCCATTGAGCCTGTCTTTGAGCCAGTCGATTATAAACGGGCGCGCCTCAGGGTTTCGAATCGAATGCTTTTCCCCCTGGTAAAGCCTCAGGACCTTTGGGGCCTTCACCTCTTCCAGGAGTTCGTAGACGTACTCGATCGGACAGAGCTCGTCGTCTTCTCCCGCCACTACGAGGTAGGGACAGGAGACCTTCGATGCCAGCCCCTTGAGAGTCAGCGTCTGAGCAAATTCGTCGAAGGCTTCCTCATCGTCGTAGCCCGCCATGTACATATAGTTGAGCTTGAAGGTTGGAGAGGCCGTGTTGAAGATCGTGTACTGGCCAGGCTCCAGGTTTACCCCGCTCACCGCACAGGCCTTGAAACCCGGTTCCGCTGCCACAATCCGGGTCCCCCAATAGGAACCCATGCTGGAGCCGAAGATGGCTACCCGCCCACCATCAATTTCTGGCCTCCTGGAAAGGTAGGCAAACGCTGCCTTCCCAGAATCCTCACAATTTGAAGCCGTCACCTTTATCCCCCGCTCTCTGGATTCTCCCTGGCCGGGGCCGTCGATGGAGAACAAGGCCATCCCTCTTTCCAAGATTGGGTCCCCGGTTATAGGGGTATCCTCTTTGACACCGTCCATACCCGGGAGGTATACGATGCAGGAAAACTTCTCGCCCGGGCCCGGTTTTCGAGGCAAGTGGAGTAAGGCAGAAATTGTAGATTCTCCGAAGGGGAGCTCGACTCGTTCAATGGGATGATTGGCGTACTGGATGTACTTGTCATAACAGGCCCGTTTCCTTTTTTCCCACGCTATCCTTTGGGGGTTCCCGTCCTCATAGACAGCCCACATAGCATTCGTGTAATAAGTCGCGGCAACGTAATAGTGCTCCCTTGCCTCCACTTCATGCCCCGCATTATCAGCCCTGCGGCCCAGTTCTTCTCGTCTCTCAGCCGCACGGAAAAACTCGCGTGGAATATCAGTGAATTTTTGCACGCGCCGGCCGATCTCCCTTATCTCTCCCGCCACGCCCGGACCGCAATTACGCAGGATCTTGCCTGTCCTTCCCTGGTCCCAATCCAGGCCGCTCACTTTAATCGCCTGATCTAGGAGCCATCTCTGCTCTCGCCAGCGCTTTGTCTTTCTTTCGGTTTTAGCCCTCATTGTGCATCCCTCCATTTAGATAAACGAATGGACAACATTAAACCAGCAGCTCTTTTTCCAGCAACTCTCGCTGAAAATTCAAAGATAACATAGCCCAATCCAGCGAATTGCCCAAGAGTCGAAGGACACTGGCCGAGCGAAAAAAAATATCCAATCAAATTATATCGAACACGGGGTTTGAATCCGCGTGTTCGACCAAAGGGGAGAGTTACCGCTTCTCCCCTTTGGTAACCCCATCGGCTTTGTACCCGCCTCAAGAGGCGGGGTTTACATTGAATCAACGATTACCGCACAGGTAAAAGATCTGCGTATTTCAGGCCTGAGGCGGTATTGAAGAGAAGGACCGTCTCATCCCTGCTGATCCATCCCTCGTGTGCTAGATGGCGTAGGGCAGCCACAACGGCGCCACTCTCGGGACATAACCATAGACCCTCAAGGCGGGCAACCCGGTCGATTTCCATGATCATCTCTTCGTCGGTCACACTCACAGCCGTCCCCCGGCTATGTCGGATAGCCTCAAGGATGAGAAAATCTCCCACTGCTTGCGGGACCCGTAGCCCGGAGGCAAGGGTTTGTGCACCAACCCAGGGTTCCGCGCGCTCATCACCCTTGTTGAATGCGCGTACGATGGGGGCACAACCCTCCGCCTGGACAGAGACCATGCGAGGCCTCTTCGGACCTATCCAGCCCATCTCTTCCAACTCGTTGAATGCCTTCCACATCCCGATGAGCCCCGTTCCGCCCCCAGTGGGATAGAGGATTACGTCGGGCAGGGTCCAGTCGAGCTGCTCCGCAATCTCAAGGCCCATCGTCTTTTTTCCCTCTACCCGGTATGGTTCCTTTAACGTAGACAGGTCAAACCACCCCTCTCGTTCCTTTCCCTCTGCGACTAACCTCCCGCAATCACTTATGAGCCCATCGATCAGGGTCAATCTCGCACCGTATCTCATCACCTCAGTCTGGTTGGCGATCGGCGCGTCCCTGGGCATAAAGACATGGGCCTCCATTCCAACCCTCGCCGCATAGGCCGCAAGGGAACCGGCAGCGTTTCCTGCAGAGGGGATGGCAACTTTCCTAATCCTCATCTCATGGGCCATGGAGACCGCTACCGAAAGACCCCTGTCTTTGAAGGAGCCCGTGGGGTTTCGGGCCTCGTCTTTGATGAGCAACTTGGCGATTTTCATGTCGCCGGCCAAACGAGGGGCCTCTAAGAGCGGAGTGAAACCCTCACCTA
>JAZFYO010000199.1:0-2867 GCA_036443615.1 Binatia bacterium
AAGGCAACGCTGGAGAATCTTTGGCCAAAAGAGATTCAAGAGAAGATTTTAAGCAAATGGGAGCGCTACGGATTTAATTCGCCTGGAGGAGCTCCCCTCAGCAGACGCTAGACCAGAGAACATCTCCGTGGTGCTCACTCATTGCTTGTCATGGGAAGCATCTCAAAATCCTACGCTTGACAAGGACCATGTATTTTTTTACGTTCCCGGTGTTGTCGATTAGTCAACCGAATAAAATGAAAGGAAATTAATATGCCTGTCATAGACTCGGATGGCCATTATCATGAGCCCCACTATCTTTTCGATCAATTCATGGAAAAAGAGTATTTCGGGAAGCGTCCCCGCGTGCTGGCAATCCGCGACCACGCCTTGGAGGAGGGGAGGTGGGTTGTGGAGGGAAAGGTAGTGCCACGGATCCCTTTTACCAAGGGGGTTGGGGCGGGAGGCTTCCAATATATGACTCCCAGGCATAAGCAAATGCACATGAAGGACAACTCACTGGATGACGTTGAAGGTCGATTGAAGGACCTGGACCTGCTGGGAGTTGAAATTCAGGTGATCTACCCGACCGCTTTTGTGTTTGTGGCGGACGTGGAGGATAAAGACCTCGCGGCGGCAATCTGTCGCGCTCACAATAACTATGTCGCCGACAGATGCAGGAAGGCGCCTGACCGATTAAAAGGCGTTGCCATCGTTCCCTTGCAGGACCCCCCGGCCGCTATCGAGGAAATGCGCAGGGCCTTAAAGGAACTGGATTTGGTCGCCGTCACGATCCCGGGGATAGTTGGTGATAAACCTCTGCACTCGCCTGAGTTTTTCCCCTTTTTCAAGGCCGCCAATGATCTGGACTGCGCCATTGGATGCCATGCGGTGACAGGTATGCACTCCACTCCTTGGGCGGATTGCTTCAGAGATTTTTTCTCGACTCACGTTACAGCGATGCCCTTTTCCATGATGGTTGCACTGATGTCGGTCATCCGGACGGGATTGATGGAGACTTTGCCCAAACTACGCTTTGCCTTTCTTGAAATCGACGGCACTTGGCTTCACTACTGGTCGAGATGGGTGAACAGGCACGTTGAGGACTCTCCGAGGGTGAAAGGTGGATACCACCTGGAGCCGGGTTGGGGAGAAGAGCCGTACATGCTTCCGGACACCTCCAGGGATCCGATGGAATATATTCAGTCAGGCCGGTTTCTCTCCGGGTACAGTGAACACGAGGATCTGAGGTACCTGATCGATCATCTGGGATCGAAAACATTTATGTATGCCAGCGATTATCCCCATGGGGATACCGAATGGGAGCGGGTGAACGAAACAAGGGCAATGGGCACCCTGACCGATAAGGAAAAAGAAGCAATCCTAGAGCACAACGCAGCGCGGTTCTATAAATTGTAATACGAAATTTTGCCCGGGATTCTGTCCCTGAAGACCCTTGACAGGGAAAACGGTAATGTTATAGCTTGCAGCCCATCAAAGTCCAAGATAAGGAGGGTAAAACTATGATCTGGTGTAAAAGGGGATTTCAGCCTATTTTCCTGGCTTTTTCGTTCTTGAGCCTCACCTTCTTCCTGTCAGGAAGCTTGGTCTACGCACAAAGTCAGGATTTGATCGCGGCCGCCAAGAAAGAGGGAAAGGTATCGATATTTGGTTCTCTTTGCAAAAAGACTGTTAAGAGAATCCAGAACACCTTCGAGAAGAAATATCCTGGGATCAAGAGCTTTTACTGGAGGGGATCCACGACGTCCATCATGAAAAAGGCCATGAGTGAGTATCGGGCCGACAAAGTCAGCTGGGACGTTTTCCTTACCAGCAATGATCCCATGGAGATCATGAGAAAAGACGGAATGTTCGCCAAATACCAGACTCCCGTGGGGAAGTACTTTGAAAAACAGTACCACCACCCGTTTTACAGTCCCAGCTACCGCAAGGTCGTAATCGGATTTGCCTATAACACCAAGTTTATCAAGCCCGAGGAGGCCCCGAAATCCTATTGGGACTTTGTCGATCCGAAGTGGAAGGGAAGGTTTACCATGGCCAATCCCGCCGGACACACTTCTACGGCCAAGTGGCTCGCAAGCCTTCACCTAGTCCTGGGCAGTAAGGAGAAGGCAACTGAGTATGTCCAACGCCTGGCAGCCAATAAACCCTTCATGCTCAAGTCCATGAACCCTACTTCGAAGGCCATTGCCTCAGGAGAGTCGCCCCTTGGAGTTACCTATATCAAGTTTGTATATATTCTTGGGCTTGACGGGGCGCCGATGGACTACGTAAGACTGCCTGCATACATGGGGGATAGCCACTATATCGCTCCGAGCTCCAAGTCTCCCCATCCGAATGCTGGTAAACTCTGGATCGACCACTGGTACTCCAAGGAGAGTATGGATATCATGGCCAAGAGCGGCGAGTTTGTGAACAGGCCGGGGGTCTATCCGCCCTTGAAAGGCGCAGACAAGATCAAGTACGTTGAAGAGGTCAACAGGAGTAAAAAGGAGTACAAGAAGCTAAAGAAAAAATACGGTAAGCTCTTTAGAAAATAGTTAGAGTTCGGTGAGCAACCATACCATCTCATTGCCGCAAGCGATCCCTGCCACCTGGGCCCTGTCAAGTATTATAGAGTGGCTCTCCAGGCCGGTAAACCTGTTTTTTGTCTTGGTGGCAGCGGTCCTCGCCTATTTAAGCCTTTTCCCGACATTTTTTATATTCTTTGGTAGATTCAGTGACGAGCCCCTGGGTGTTTCCGGAACTTTAACCCTGAACTATTATTACGAAGCCTACGTCGAGGAGCCTGCAGAGACTTTAAGCATGCTTTCGAACTCTCTAATCTTCGCATTTGCCTCCTCCACGTTCTCCATCCTCATAGCCAT
>JAZFYO010000200.1:0-8309 GCA_036443615.1 Binatia bacterium
CCATCCCTCACCTTGCGGGATAATGTTGACATACGTCATTTCATATTGTCGAGGTATTATTCGCCCCAGTCGATGCTCCTCCAAGAATTTTTGAAAGGTGTCAAAATGAATCCGGAACATCTGAAAAACTGTGCGATAACGTGGGTATTCATCCGTCGGTTTGAGCTTCCTCCAGTTGTGATGAAAACGATCACGTTGAACTTGGATGATTCTCCCATCGTCGTGTAAGAACCAGATTCGAGGGAGTGGAACCTCAGAGATCATTGTGTCCGCCTGTGTCCTTGTAGAACTTTCAATGACCGGCAATAGCGGATCGACGTGGCGACACCGTGGAAACTCTGCGCGGAATTTCTCCCACAGCAATCCAAAGTGTGGTACAAGAAATTGCTTAATGGTCTCGAAAAGAATTCCGCAAACCACCTCATTAACTGGCGGGTTCTTATATTCAGGAAGTGTTTGGGAACTTGTATTAGTCACTGTGGCAGCCATATTTTCTGCCCGCAAAGGTAGCTATAGCTTGCTCCAACTGGATCCAGAAGGCAAACGGTGTACATTTTCCTTGGTTTACCGGCAGTTTTGAACGCACGGCCTCGACAAAAGTTATCTCCAGGCCAACGAAACCAGAATCATTTGTTTTTGATCCGTGGCCAAGGCAGCCTGGAGCGTCGCAAAAGCTAGGGGTTCTTAAAGTCCAGTGTGACTGGGTTTTTGGACCATTAGCCGCAACAGCCCCGTCTGTGGCACCTCCCAGGCAGCACAGGGTTGAGTTCACGATCGGGGTCCAAATCAGAAGTGTCAGGAACCTTTTTCGTCGCAACTCCTGGACTCTTGATCTTTTATGTCCGGCTTTCATTTCTTCCTTCCCCTTCCAGCACCATGCGATAGACCTCTCTCTTTGACAGGGAAAACCTTTCTCCTAAAAGCTCCGCGATCTCCTTGACCCTCATCCCCTCTTTACGAAGCTTCTTGATCTCCGTCTTCAAACCTCTTTCCCTCTCTCTTTCCCTGTCAATATCACTATCTCTGTCTTTTTTTCCCTCTACCACAAGGGTCATCTCCCCGCGCCACTCCTTGACCTTGGCCTGTCCAGCCAGCTCACTCACACTCCCACGGATAAATTCCTCGTGGAGCTTTGTCATCTCTCTCCCCAGTACCATTTCTCGTTCTCCCAGGACCTCCAAAAGATCCTGCAGCGACTCTTCGACCCTATGAGGGACTTCGTAGAAGACAAGGGTCCTTGGCTCCTCCCGCAGTATGCGCAACCTCTCTCTCCGCTGGGACTTCCTGGCCGGAAGAAATCCCTCAAAAACAAATCGTTCCGAAGGGAGTCCACTGGCGCTCAACACAGCGGTCAAGGCAGAAGGCCCTGGAATGGGGACGACCGGAATTCCTGCGTGGATCGCTCCCTGGACCAGTCTGAAGCCGGGATCGGATACGATGGGGGTGCCCGCATCGGAAATCAGCGCGACCCGGCACCCCGAGTTCAGCCGCTGGACCAAAGAAGCGGACTTGGCGATTTCGTTGTGCTGATGATAGCTCGTCAGTGGTGTTGCGATTCCGTAATGGGCAAGGAGCTTCTTGGTGTGGCGGGTATCCTCGGCGGCTATGAGATCCACTTCCTTGAGGACGCGCAGCGCGCGCAGGGTGATATCCTCAAGGTTACCGATCGGAGAAGCAACTATATACAACGTCCCCGCCATATCCCACCCTGCCCAGAGGGCAGAGAGCAGTTCGCAGCTAGCAGTATAAGAGTCTTACTCTCTGCTTTAAGAGCTTATAGCCTAGAGTTTAAAGCTAAGGGGCTGAAATTCTGGCTCTGGACTCTCGACTCATATACTCTTAACTGCCTGCTGTGTGCTGCTTACTGCAAGCTGCCTCCTGGTTCCGGCTCTCAACGCTTTGCCCTTTGCGCTCTGCGCAAAGCGCATATTTCCTATACCCTGTTTTCTGCTTGGCTCTCAGCCTTTGACTCTTAGCTATCTGCTCTTTGCTTACTGCTCACTTCCCCCAATCCCTTGCGTAGCGGAAATCCCGATCGATGGTTCGCTGGGATATCTTGGCTATGACCGGCAGGCGCCTCTTGAACTGTGAGTTCATGATCCGGAGCATCACCTCATCCACAAATTTCTCGGGAATGCCCTGAGCGATCAGCTCCTCCCGCGAGTAGCGCTCGTCCACCATCAGGTAGAGCAGCCGATCCACTTCACGATAACTGAAACCCAGCTCTCCCTCATCCGTCTGTCCCTCCCAGAGATCCGCCGATGGTTTCTTGGAGACAATGACCTCCGGGACACCCACGAACTCCGCCAGGGCCCAAACCTGCGTTTTGTAAAGGTCCCCCAGGGGATTAATTGCCGAGGCCATGTCGCCGTGGAGCGTCCCGTAGCCCAGGAGCAACTCCGTCTTGTTGCTTGTCCCCAGGACCAGGGCATTCCACCGCGCCGAATGATCGTACAGAATGGTCATCCGTTCTCGGGCCATCTTGTTTCCCCGTCTCCTCTGATCCGCAACGGGGAACTGTTCAAAGTACGCATCGATCTGGCGCGTGATATCTACGGTGAGCGATTCTATGCCACACTCCTGTACTACCAGTTCCGCATGGTCCTGGCTCTCAGAACTCGAACTCCTATAAGGCATCGGTATACCCAACACATGACTCGGCCCAAGGGCCTCTGCCGCCAGCATGGCGCTCAAGCTGGAGTCAACTCCGCCTGATAGACCGACCACAACACGATCGACCCCCACCTTTTGCACCTCGTTGCGTATAAAGGAGACTAGAATCGATCGCAGAAGCTCTACGTTTGTCGGAATCTGAAGCATTATGTTTTTGAAGCCGGTCAGCCTTCAGTAATCAGCTGTCAGCCATTAGGATTAGGAAAAACCCAGTATAATAATGCATTCTTACCTCTTGCTGATAGCTGACTGCTGATAGCTGAGTGCTCATCTATTTTTTTTTCCTACCCCTCGATCCCTTTTTCCCTTTAACCCTCAATCGTTTCACCCCTTTATTTTTCGACCCCTTTTTCTTCACCCGCCTCCTAACCTCCCGGCTTCCTAGCTTGGATGCAGGAAGGTCAGGACGCTGGGACGGAAAAGGGCGTTCTCTAATGCGCATCAGCTCGTTGATCGTAAGATCCAGGTCCTCATCCCGCAGAATCGGTGCCATGGTCCTCTTTCGCCGGACAGATTCGAACGCTACCTCCCCGGCGATCAGGTCCTCCTCATAATATTTTGCCTTAGAAACCCTCTGCCCAAAAGGGTCCAGGATTTCCGACCCTCCCCAAAACCCCACCCCATCCTCAAATCCCGCCCGATTCCCAAAAATCAGATAGAGATTATAAGTCTCGGCATAGGACTGGTTAATCATCTCCCAGTAGCGGGCGTTATCGTCCTGCAGTTGACCCTCTGTAATGCCCCGCAAAGGGCTGGCAGAAGGACAGAGAATGGCCAAGGCCCCATCCAGGGCAGCCAGAAATGCTGTGGAGGGATGCCAGAGATCCTCACAGATAAGAGTTGCCATTCGGCCAAACTTCGTGTCATAGGCGCGGATCCGATCGCCACGGGCAAAATAGCGCTGTTCATCGAACATCCCATAGGTGGGGAGGTAGACCTTACGGTGGACGTGGCGGATCTCTCCGGCTTCAAAATAGATCGCTACGTTATAGAAGCGGTAGTCCGAGCTCTCCTCCACCATGCCCGCAACAAAGGAGACCTTTCGACTGAGCCCCTTCAGATGCTGAATCACCCGGGAAGAGAGCTTTAAGGCAACGTCGGGGACCATATCGCGCAACAAATAGCCAGTCAGCGTCAGCTCAGGAAAGAGCAGAAGATCCACTCCCTTGTCCCGAGCCTGCTTGATCCTATCCTCGTAGAGAGCCAAGTTGGCCTCGACGTCCCCAAGTTTGGGATTAATCTGAGCAATGCCGAATCTGTAGTTCACAGCTCCTCCCTCTGGAGAGAAGTAACACATGGGGGTAGGGCCTTGCAATTTCCCCTCTGTGCCCGATAGTAATTAGAAACACCCTCAGAGAGGTAAAATTATGGAACAAAAGGTTATCGTCTTCGGTCAAGACCTTTGACCCTACACAACGAGTGCCCGTGAGGACTACTCGAAACGACAAATCCCCTTCGATTATATCAATGTCCTTGAGGACAAGGGTGGGCTTAAACAAATGCTCGATTACGCAAAAAACAATCGTGAGATCCCCGTCATAGTCGAAGTCGGCAAGGTGACCATAGGCTTCGGTGGAACCTGATCAGTTTGAGGCCGACGGTGTCGACCTTGAGCAGAGGGTGAGAGGGGATAGGGTCGTGGAAAAGGCGGCAGAAAAACTCGTAGGGGAAAAGATCAAGATCTTCTTCGGGAGCCATGCCCATCTCCTCTCCCTGACGCCGCTGGCCGGAGACGCCTCAAGCAGGCGTTACTATCGGGCCCACTTGAGTGGGCCTGCCGTTCCCCGATCGATCATTGTCATGGAACTTTGCGAAGGCCCCCTGCCTCTTTCATCAGAGGAGCTAAGCGTCTTCAGCGAGCCTATCAAGGAGCTGCCCTTTCTTAACCTCCACCGGTTTCTCACCCGAATAGGGGTGCGCATCCCGGCCCTGCACGGACACTGGGTCGATGACGGGCTTCTCTTCCTGGAGGATTTGGGGGACCTCTCCCTCTGGGATTGTGTGCAGGCATGTCCACTAGAAGAGGTATCGGGATGGTATGAAAAGGCCATCGACCAGCTGCTCTTGATCCAGATTCACGGGACAGGAGCAAGGGACGATTCCTGCATCGCCTTCAAGCAGAGATTCGACTATCGCCTATATATGTGGGAGTTCGAACACTTCATTGAGTACGGGATCGAAAAAGGGAGAAAGGGGGCGATGGCAAAAAGGGAAAGAGGCTATCTAACGGATGCTTTCGCTCTCATCTCCAGAACTCTGGAGGATCAAGCCCCTTGCCTCAACCACAGGGACTTTCACAGCTGGAACCTGATGGTTCATCACGGAGAGTTGGCCGTCATCGACTTCCAAGATGCGCTGCTTGCGCCCATGCAGTATGATCTGGCCTCCCTGCTGAACGACCGGGAAACGGATCACGTCGTTCATCCCCAGTTAGAGGATCACCTCCTCAACTATTACCTCGGGCGCAGAGAGGAAATGGGAGAAGGGAGAGTCGGGAGAGATGAATTCTTTGAAGCCTACCTCCTCTCTGCCCTTCAGAGAGATTTCAAGGTAGTCGGAAGGTTCAACTATCTCGACCTGGTCAAAGGAAAGCACCACTACAAAAAATATATTCCAGCTACGCTCAAGCGTCTCAAGCGCAACCTGATGAGGCTCCCCCGCCTGGAAGGGCTCATTCCCCGGTTGGCCTTCCATTTTGAGGAGTTTCGATGAGGGCCATGATCTTTGCCGCAGGTTTTGGCCGGCGCCTTTCTCACATGACCGACAGGCTCCCCAAAGCCCTCATCCCGGTTTCGGGCCGCCCGATGATCGAACATTCTCTCCTCCTCCTCAGCCATTACGGCATCAGAGAGGTCATCATCAACCTCCATCACTTGGGAAACAAGATCGAAGAGCATCTGGGCGACGGAAAGAAGCTGGGGCTCAGGATCAGCTATTCCAAAGAGAAGGAGCTACTCGACACCGGCGGCGGGCTATTAAGGGCTAGACCCTTCTTGGAAGAAGGCACGTTCATTGTCATCAACAGTGATGTCCTCATTGATCTCCCATTAAACGATCTCTGCGCTTATCATCTCCAGAAGAAAGCCACCGCGACGCTGGTCCTGAGGGCAGACGAGATGGCAGACAGGTACGGACTTATCGAAACAGCCTCGGACGGAAGGCTCCAGAGATTCCTGGGCCATTCGGCACCCCAACCCTCTCCCACTCCCCTTCACGGCTTCATGTTCACGGGGGTGCAAATCATGGAACCCAAGGTCTTTGATTACATGGACGGCAAGAGCCCCTTTAGCATCACCAGAGTGACCTACCCGAAGTTGTTACTCCAAGGAGAGCCTCTTTACGGCTTTGCCTACCAGGGCTACTGGCAGGATCTGGGAACCCCAGAGAGAATCAGAGAGACAGAGGAAAAGGTAGCACGGGGAGAGGTGAAGTTACACTATCTATAAGCTCTCGGCCGTCAGTTATCAGCTTTCAGCTCTACGAAATCAGATTTCGATTTTTTCCTATCGTTCGAGGCTGACAGCTGATTGCTACTTCAACTTTATCCCCAAATAATTTCTCCCCGGTGTTACCTTTCCCAAGACGACCTCGTGCCTTGCCCCGGTTACACGAGAGACGTTACCTGCAATCCCCTCGGCAGCCTCATGGGCCAAGAGTGCAAAGGCCTGGGCTTCTAAGGCATCGCCATCAAAGCCCAGATCCTCAACCACCCCCACTCGAATAAACTTGAGCTGCTGTTTCAGCATCTCCATCAGAGTACGATTCTTTCTCCCTCCACCGGTAAAATAGATCTCATCCGGCTTGCCAAACCGGCGGATGATGAAATCTTGGTATGAACGCGCGATGGAAAATGCAGTCAATGCCGTTGCCGTTGCCAGGAGATCCAGGGGTCGGATACCCCTCCTCATCACCCTGTGGCAAAGAGAAGAAACAAATTGAGCGCCAAACTCATCCGCACCCGTGGACTTGGGAGGGGGCTTAGAAAAAAAAGGGTGCCGCAAGAGGTCCTTGAGAAGAGCCTCTTGGACTTTTCCCTTCCGTGCAAGGGAGCCACCTCGATCCGAGCCCTTTTTCCCTTTGGTCATCCACCGGCAAAGCCCGTCCATCACCATATTGCCAGGACCCGTATCGAAGGCCACGACGTCTTTCAGACCCCCTCCGGCGGGGATGTACGTCAGGTTAGAGATCCCTCCGAGGTTATGAATGGCCCGAGACCTCCTCCTGTTCCTAAAGAGCAAATAATGGACATAAGGGACTAAAGGTGCCCCTTCTCCCCCGGCCGCTACATCAGCCGGACGGAAGTCTGCTACGGTCGTGACGCCGGTACGCTCGGCGATGATGGCCGGCTCCCCCAGTTGGAGGGTCGAGCCGCCTGGACCCCTGGGATGGTGATGAATAGTCTGGCCGTGGGAGCCGATTAGATCGATATCTTTGAGGGATCGACCCGCCTTTCGCACCGCGCGAACCGCCGCCTGGGCGAACAGCTCCCCCAGTCTAAAATGAATGGAGGAGACCTCGGCCACACCGGACCTCAGACTTCGGCCCCGGCAAATCTCCAACAGGCTCTCCCTGATCTCTCTGGGGTAGGGCGTGGTGACAAACGAAAGCGGGCGGATTCTCTTCTTTTTCCCGGAATCCACAATCTCTATAACCGACGCGTCGATTCCGTCCATCGAGGTACCGGACATAAGACCAACGACGATGCGCTTCATCTTTATCCTTCTCGCATATTATTTGATACCGAGGAACGGATCGAAGCACCCTTAGATGCCTGGGACCAGAAGTCTAAGGGTGAGCACAAAGGCCATCCCTGCGATCACAGAGAGGATTACCTTCAAATTAAATCTCCGGTGCGCCTCAGGTAGTAAGTCTCCTGCCCCGATGTAAATAAAGTCCCCGGCAATAAACGCGAGCATTTTCTCCTGAAACTGAGGAGGAACGAACCCTGCGAGGAGCGCACCCACAGGATAGAGGAGGCCGGCAAGCCCCAAAACGACTAGGGTTCGAACCCGACTCCACTTCGCCTCACGCATGATGAGCGCCGAGGCCATCCCTTGCGGGATCTCGTGGAAGACCACGGCGATCGTGATGGCCAACCCGAGAAGCGGATCGATGATGTACCCGACCGTGATGCCGGCCCCGTCAACGACGTTGTCGAGGGCCATCCCCAGGACCGCAACGGGGCCAATTTCGTGTGTCTCACACTCGCTCTCCCCGCAGGCATGGATCATTACCAGCTTCTCCAATACGTAGAACGTTATGAAGCCTAAGCCGAGGAACAGCGCATCCGACTTCAAATTGGCCTGAGGGAGGATTTCGAAAAAGGTAACGGCTAGAAGCACACCCGAGGAGAAAGCGATAACGTAGCGGGGCTGGATTTTGTCCGCCCTCACTCCGAGGGCAAACCATCCCGACAACAGGTCAGAAGCCCCAGCAATCGTTGCATAGACGTATACCATCAGCTTTTCTTATCACCTTCGCGCAACTCGTTGAAGATATGAGCCTCCACATCCTCCCCCTCGTGCACCACCTCGAGGAGCGCCATCCCCTTACCTTGATCTCTCTATTCGGCGGCCTAGCCGTGAGCTGGTTGGGAAGGCTCGTTCTACGGTGGAGCCCCACGGGCTTACGCCAGT
>JAZFYO010000201.1:0-13566 GCA_036443615.1 Binatia bacterium
ACTCCTCTATCAGGATCACCGTTGACACCTACGGTCACTTAGTCCCTGGAAGCAACCGGCAAGCAGTGGACCGCTTGGACGATGATATAGAAGACAGTACGCAATTCCCTGACGATACCCGCCAGCAGAGCGGTAGCGAAATGGTAGCAGATCGTCGGGGGGCAGAGATTGAAAATGCATAACCACTTAATAAGCCAGCCAGTTTTATCCTACCATCACTAAGCGGACAGAAACTACCCGCTTGCGCCTTGTTTTTTCAGCTTCGGGATACTCTGTTGAGAGACATGACGGCACCATGTATCAGCCGATGGGCGGAGGCAGGTCTTTGCCCAAGGGGATTGATATTAAGAGCACGACTAGATCGAGCTTAGGATTTACCCCCAGAGGTACAGCGACTCCAGGCACTGGGGGGACGGTTAAGCTATGCAACAGCAAGGATGAAGGGACCAACGTGGTGCTTAGCAGTACAGGAAGAATCCGAATCTGTGTCCCGGATAGCTGTAATGGAACGTGCTAAACCCGAACCGAATGAGGATCGAGGACCAACCACGATTCACCGCGGGGATTGGGCCTTCCCTCGGTATCCGCTCTTGCTTGGTGTGAGGCGGGCTAAATCTTGGATCGGGGCTAAGAGGGGGATCAACCAACCCTACCTGATCAGGCGAGAGGATGGCTTTACCCTCAACGAAATCCTCGTCGCCCTCACGCTCATCAGCATAGGCATTTTGGGTTTCTCTCTCAATACGATGAGCATCATCCGGGGTAGTTATATTAGCAAAAACGTTACGACCGCTACTTATCTTGCTCAAGATAAAATTGAGCAGCTTAAATCCCTGGCTACATTGACCGACGTGGATAACTGTGCCGATCCTCCCGAAAAGGAAATCACCGCTGCTGGTACACCAGGGGGGATCTATGACCGCTGTTGGACCATAGAAGGCTCTCCCCTTGGAGCGGGCCTAAGGGTCATCACCGCGATCGTTCGCTGGAGAGATTACCTAAGCCACAAGGTAACCCTGGCGACCCTGGTCTTCACTGAATAGGCTAGCCTCTGTGAAAAGGGTCTTTGGGAGAATAGGTGGGTTCACCACAGCAGAGCTTCTCGTGGCGGCCCTCTTCGGCATAATTATCATGGCGGCTCTTTACGGTTTTTATCAGGAGCAACTCTACAGCCTCCTCACCCAGGAGGCTAAGATCGCGACGTTGGAAGATGGGCGGGGAGCATTAGAATTCATAGTCAGGGACCTAAGGAATGCAGGGTCGTGGGGGACAGGCGTGGTCCCTTCGGAGTGCTCGAGGGTAGTGACCGCTACACCTACGACCATCAGGGTCCAGGCGGACCTCGATGGCAACGGAGACTGCGGTAGCGCTACCGGTGAGGATGTTACCTATGACCTCTCTGGCGCAACTTCCACTTGCCCGGGGACTATTATCAGGCGAAATGGGAATTGCCTGGTCGCCAATGTAGTGATACCCATCGCAGCGAAGCTTTTTTCCTATTATGACCGCAACAATGTGGATCTGGGAAACAATCCTCCAGTTTCCAGTATTAAACGGGTCAAGATAACGTTTAGCGTTCAGGTGGCCAACCCAGATCCCAAGGCCAGAGAGGTTAACCCTAATGTCACTTCTACCCTTTCCTCTAGCGTGGAGTTTAGAAACTAGTGCCGGTCCATCTCCGTGAAGGCTAGCTATGTGGCTCAAGAGAAATGGCCTCAAAAGATGGAGGAGTACAAGGAGATCGTATGGATGCGGTTAAGAGATTGCTGGACGACGAGCGAGGGGTTGTTCTGGTAATTTCCCTCTTGATCCTAACGCTGCTCATAGGGGTCGGCGCGGGAACTAGTGCCTTGGTCCAGACCGATCTCAAAATAAGCAGAAACCTTAAAAATGGGACGCAGGCCTTTTATTTAGCCGAGGCAGGGGTCGAATGGGCCAAACAACATATTAAGGACACCGCGACCAACCCTCCATATCCCACAGGGACCACCCGGAGCATGTCACCCGGTACATTTACCGTTCTTTTTAAAGACCCAACCAAGGTAACAAGGCTGAAGTCCACCATTACAGTGCAGTCGACGGGTCAACTCGGGGAGTCTTCAAGCATTGGTCAGGCATTATTAACGAAGACCTATGAGATTGCCGATTCTGCCCTTGGCATAAGAGGAGATGGATTGGATACGAGGTTTAAAGGAAAATCCTTTTTGGTGGATGGGAGGGATTATGACCCGGCGACCCAGCAACTGGTGGGTGGAGCTAAAGCTCGGTTTGGCATTTCAGTTTCCAGCTTGGAGGCTAAGAAAAAAGTGATCGATGGACTCAGCAGCCAACAGGCGAATCATGTTGTGGGTAAAGGAGCGGCCGCGCCTAGTGTAGAGAAGACCGATTTTTTATCCTCAGCTGAGACCGCACGGATCGCTGATGGTCTCTGTAACGCCCCTGGAGTGATCGTGCAGGATATTGACTCAAGTGGGACTTTTACAATTTCTGGAGATACAACCTATGGGACCAGAGAATCTCCTGGGCTCTATTGTTTTAATGGGTTGGCAGACTCGGGGGACAGGGTGGATATCGGAGGTAATTTCAATGGGGCTGGAATTTTTATCGTGAGAAATGCCGACCTGGTGGCTAGTGGTAGCCTTCTTTGGGAGGGACTAATCATTGTGAGCGGGACCAACGTTGGTTTTAGGGTCAAAGGAAAAGGCGATAAGGAGATATTCGGGTCACTGATGATAAACGAGAGAGGTACAGATGATGGAATAAGGACAGAAGAGATAAAACTTCAGGGAGCTGTAAAGCTTAGGTATAGCAGATCCGCCCTGGCCAATGCGGCGGAGCTCTTTCCCCTGTCGGTCCTTGAGCCAATTTATGGTTCCATTCCTTCCTCAGTGGGGCAGATCTACTGGAGGTCGGCGGCAGAATAGACCCGTTTTTATGCAAGGTGCCAGCCGTGCCGGAATGTCGATTCTTCTACCTCGAGGACCGGGTAATCGGGAGTTCACGTAGACCGCGGGAATAACCTAAATCCCTTCACCCGATTGCGGTCAGGATCGCTGGAGAATGTAACGATTCAAATGACATACAGAGAGTAGAACGGCTTTACACAAGCGAATGTAGGTGATAAAATTACTGTTTTATCTATGGAAATGGCAAATACTGCGGTTCACTCTGCTCTCATTCCCGATAGAGGAGGACTCTTTGAGGCTCCCAAGAAAGAAACGGTCATCAGGCTTAGATGGTTGATCGGCATTATCTCTTCCTATTTGCTCGTTTTTCCCCAGGCAAGCTGGTTTGACACCGGATATATTTTTTTCTATTTCTTGACCAATGTGGCGCTTTATTTTGTCGATGAGAAGCGTTTCGATTCCTCCTATTTTTATTCCCCTTTAGTTGTCTTTGATACGCTATTTGTGACCGCCTCCCTTGTCATCAGCGGCCAAGTAGGAACTGACTTTTACCTGGCCTACTTTCTCGTGGTCATCCTCTGTACCATCTGGCAGGACTTTCGGATCCTGCTTGTAGTTGCATCGTTATCCACTCTCCTGTACGGCTATTTTCTTTATCATACGACTGAATTACGTGATCAGAGTGTATATCTACGTATCCCTTTTCTATTTATAATCTGGATCTTTTACGGCTACTTTGCCCAGCTCGCGCGCCGAGAAAAGATCCTGAAGGAGATGGCAGAGCAGGACGCGCAGGATATGGCCATGATTCAAACCCTCTCTCAATCATTGCCGTCCTCGCTCGATTATCAGCAAATTCTTGCAACCGTAGGTGATAAGATCAACCAAGTAGTTCGTGCAGACAATATCTACGTCTTCATTGGAGATGAGGATCAAGGTCCTTCTCGCGTCCTCCTGTTCGGTGGGACAAAGACGGAAGGGTCTAAGCCAATCGTGGCGGATTTACAGGAGTACCCGTTCGTCCAAGAGTGTCTTAAATCACGCAATCCCGTGATCCGGCGAGTGCCCGGCATTGATTTCATGCCTGCCGAGCCACAGGGAGAGTCTGAAGGACTTCTCTCGCAGTTGGTCATGGCGGTGCCGATCATATTTCGCGAAGAAACTCTCGGTGCAATCTGTCTTAGGTTCAACGACAAAAATCGAGTCCTTACCCCCAGAGAGATCCAGTTCTGTCAAATTGTGGCCTTCTCCACTGCCGTGGCATTGGTCAACGCCAAAAAATATGAAGAGCTAAAGGTGGAAGCCAAGCGACGCCAGATTATTGCCGATGAACTGGCAGAGGCGGACAACCTAAAGTCAGAGTACCTTGCCAACACCTCTCATGAGCTAAGAACCCCAATTGCAACGATTATGGGATACGGTAATCTCCTGGTGGACGGGACCTGCGGGCGCTTGGGCAAGGCTCATCAAAGGGCTATCGAGCGATTGATGGATAACGCCAGGAGGCTCCTCGGGCTTGTAGACCAAATCCTGGACTACTCGAAGTTCGAGAAGGGAGAGAGAGGCCTGTATGTGAAGCGCCAGGATTTGGGGACGTTCTTGAAGAGTCTCCAAGAAGAATTGACCCCCCTGGAAGCTAAAAAACCCTACAAGGTTCAATACAGCCTGAGCAATGGCATTCCTCCCATTGAGACCGACTGGGGCAAGTTGAGGAGCATCCTGATTAATCTCCTCAGCAATGCCATTAAATTTACCGACCAGGGAGAGGTAAAACTGTCTGTGGCAAACGGGTCAGATAAAAAAGAGCTATTTTTCAAAGTTTCGGATACCGGAATTGGAATTCCAAAGGATCATGTTCCTCTAATATTCGACAAGTTTCGTCAAGTGGATGGCTCGACGGCTAAGCGTTATGAGGGAACGGGGCTTGGCCTGACTATTACTAAGAATCTAGTCGAGCTGTTAGGGGGCAGGATTGAGGTCGAGAGTCAAATAGGGGAAGGGTCTACTTTTACGGTAACCATACCGTTCAGCAGCTAAGGGGGAAAGTATGGACGACAAGAGGACTATTATGGTGGTCGACGACAATCCAGATATCGTGACCATCGTCAAAACCATATTGGAAGTAAAGGGGTATGTGGTACAGTCGGCATTTAGCGGGCAGGAGGTCCTTAGTCTACTAAAGGAGCAGAAGCCGGACCTTATTATTCTTGACGTCATGATGCCCCAGATGGATGGGTTGGAAGTGCTGACTCGGCTCAAGGGGGACCCGGGTACGGCATCGATTCCTGTAATCCTACTTACGGCAAAGGTGCAGTATGAAGATGTGTTGGGAGGCTACAAAATGGGGGCCGATTATTACATCACGAAGCCCTTTACGAGCACGCAGTTGATTAACGGTATTAATCTCCTCTTGGGTGAAGGGAAGGCTTAAGTAATCTCGATAGTCTGAAGTCGATAGTCAATGGGGGGGAGGGGTCCATTGACTGTCTACTGTCAACAATTCACTAGTATTAACGATTGACAAACCTCTTGTTTACCACCTCCGGTTCTGCCACTCCAGGTCCACCTCAATGATTCGAATGATCTCCTTTGAAGGTGGTGACGGCTCAGGGAAGACCACTCAGATCAATTTACTGGCGGGGCATCTTACTAACCGGGGAATAAGCTGTCTGTTGACGCGCGAGCCTGGCGGGACAACTCTAGGTCGATTGATTCGGAAGGTCGTAGTAGAAGGTGCCGAGGAAGAGATTGCGTATCAGGCGGAGCTTTTCCTATATCTGGCGGACAGGGCAGAACACGTCCGCAAGGTCATTCAGCCTGCCATAAAAAGCAATAGCCTCGTTTTGTGTGACCGGTTCACAGACTCAACCTTGGCCTACCAGAGCTATGGTCGCGGGGCTGATATTGCCTTGGTTCGGCGCATGAATCGGCTGGCGAGCGGTGGGGTTGAGCCGGACCTAACGTTTTTTCTGGACTGTCCAGTTGAGTTAGGTTTAGCTCGCGCTGCGAAGAGGGTCGCCGGAAAGAAACTCGGATCAAGCCGCCC
This sequence comes from Binatia bacterium, assembly GCA_036443615.1. Taxonomy (GTDB): domain Bacteria; phylum Desulfobacterota; class Binatia; order UBA9968; family CAXXLF01; genus JACZXR01. Next base: position 5,953 of record JAZFYO010000201.1, read on the forward strand.
AGACAGATTCGAAAACGAGGACCTTGATTTCCACGAGAGGGTGCGGAGGGGGTTTCTTGAGTTGGCTCAAGAGGAGCCAGGGCGTATTGTGGTCATTGACGCCGCTGCCCCTATCCGAGAAGTTCACGAGGAGATCAAAAGAATTGTTGATCAAAAACTTGGGGGTAGCGGGCAGTGAGCAGTGATCCGCATACTGGCAAAAGTGAATAGTGAAAAATAGTTATCATGCCTTTCGCCGAAATTGAGGGTCACCAGAAACAGTTGGGGGCTCTAATTAGGAGCCTAGAGGGGAACCGGCTGCATCACGCCTATCTGTTTCTGGGTCCGGATGGGGTGGGGAAGAGAAAGATAGCGTTTTCCCTGGCCGCGGCCATCCATTGCCCATTTAGAGATCGTGATTCCTGTGGTCAGTGCGAGACCTGCCTCTCTGTTCGTGATGGCAACCATCCTGATGTGCGCACCATCGGTCCGGAGACAGGCAAGCGAGAGATCACTATCCGGCAGATGAGAGACCTGCAGCGGCAATTAGAATTTCGCTCTTTTTCGGGAAAAAAGAAGATAGCCATCATTGATCCTGCCAATATCATGAATTACCATGCCCAGAACTCTCTATTGAAAACTCTAGAGGACCCGCCGGGCGATGCCCTGCTGATCCTCGTTGCGAATAGTACCGCAAGCCTCCTCACCACCGTGTTGTCCCGATGTTCGCGCCTCTGTTTCACCTATATCTCCGTTGGGAAGGTCGCCGAAGTTCTGGAGCGCCGAAGCGGGGTGACGCCGGAGAAGGCAAGGATTTTGGCAGCGTTGACTGGGGGAAGCCTGGGAGAGGCGATGACCTGCGACGCAACTGAGTTGCTGGATCAGCGGAAGAGATGGATCGAGCGCTTCTCCTCTCTATCTCTGGGGGATCACCGCGGGGTGATGGCGTTGGCGGAAGAGATGGCTGGCGACAGGGAGTTGTCCCTGCAAGTGATACAGTGGATCGAAGGATGGTACCGGGATATCTTGATCCATCAGATGACAGGTTCGGAATACGAGATTAGGAATATTGATATGGTCGAAAGTATTCGTGAGGCAGCCTCTGTGCATCCCCTGGATCACATTCTCTCCGTATTGTCTTTGGTTGGAAGAGTGAAAAGAGAGTTGCAGAGAAATTATAACCGTCGAATGATCCTGGAGGATTTTCTCATGAACGTAGCAACCAGGAATCCGCAGTGACCCTCGTTGATAATGGATTGAATCCATGAATAGGCTGTACCTTACTACCCCTTTGTATTACGTCAATGCGGAACCTCATCTCGGGCACACCTATACCACGATTATTGCCGACACCCTGAAGCGTTATTACCAGAGCCAGGGGATCGAGACTTTTCTCCTCACAGGGACCGATGAGCATGGGGATAAAATCGTCCAAGCAGCTAAAGATAGTGGGGTGGAGCCGAAGGACCATGCTGACCGCATCAGTGCCCTGTTCCGTTCCACATGGGATGCTTGCGGGATCTCCTATGATCATTTTATTCGAACAACAGAACCGTATCACAAGCAGACCGTTCAAGAAGTTCTAAAAGGAATCTACGATGCGGGGGATATCTATTTCGGGGAGTATGGGGGATTTTATTGTTACGGTTGCGAGCGCTTTTACACCGAAAAGGAACTAACCGACGGTAAATGTCCGGACCATCAGAAGGAGCCTACCTATATCCAGGAAAAAAACTATTTCTTCCGTATGGGCAAATATCAACAACGGCTTATAAGCTTTATTCAGTCCCACCCGAATTTTATCCAGCCCGAACGGTACCGCACGGAAGTCCTGGCCTTTTTGCGCGAGCCTCTAGAAGACCTCTGCATTTCGCGCCCAAAGAGCCGGCTCCAATGGGGTATTCCCCTCCCCTTCGATTCTGACTTTGTCACCTACGTCTGGTTTGACGCGCTGATCAACTATGTGAGCGCGTTGAAGTTGAAAGGGCAGGAGTTTTTTCAAGACTTTTGGCCTAAGGCTAACCACCTCATAGCCAAAGATATCTTGAAACCTCATGCCATTTTTTGGCCCACCATGCTCATGGCTGCAGGACTTCCTCTCTATGAACATCTCTATGTCCATGGTTATTGGGTGATGGAGTCAGGAAAGATGTCCAAGAGTCTTGGCAATGTGATTCGGCCCTTAGAGATGAAGAAACGCTTTGGTATGGATACCTTCCGCTATTTTCTCTTGCGTGAGATGGTCTTTGGACAGGATGGAACGTTCTCCATGGATGCATTTGTGATGCGGGTCAACGCAGACCTGGCGAACAACCTAGGGAACCTGGTCAGTCGAATCCTCGCGATGCAGAAAAGGTATTTTGATGGAGTCGTTCAGCCCTTGGGAGGGTCTTGGTCCGAGGAGGATGTAAAGCTTCGTGAAGTGTTCCTTCAGGCAGGGGAGGAACTACAGCGGCACATGGAGAGGCTCTATTTCCACAGGGCGCTCGAGTCAATATGGGCTGCCCTGGACCGGACGAATCAGTATATTGTCCAGACCTCCCCATTCCTCTTAATGAAAGATCCAGATAGGCACGCCCGGGCAGGAGAGATCCTGCACCATCTTTTGGAGGCGCTGCGCATGACTTCGAATTTCCTGGTGCCTTTTCTTCCTGAAACAGCAAAGGAGATTCGTTCCCTCCTGGCTATTCCCGAAGGCCCATCAACGGCTGAAGTCCCGTGGGGAACCTATTTTCAACCGGCTCACATTGTGAGGCCTCCGGCGATGTTGTTTCCCAGGATCGAATTGGAAAACGATTGATCCGGGAAGGTCAATAGAGGTCGGTGAGCATGGCTGATTCGAATATTGAGTTGGTCGATACCCACGCCCACCTCCAGGCAGAGGAATTCGCCTCGGATATCGATCAGACTCTGGAGCGGGCCCGTGGCGCGGGGGTGGGTAAGATCATCGTCGTAGGAGGGGCAGGAGACCTCTCTACCAATGATACCGGTTTGGAATTGGCCAGGAGCTCTCCAGGGCTCTTCGCCACAGTAGGGATGCATCCCCATGATGCCCGAGAAGTGAGGGAGGAGGATTTGAATCGGCTCCAAGAGCTGACCCGAGATCCAAAGGTTGTAGGGGTGGGGGAAACAGGGCTGGATTTTTATTATGAGCACTCGCCCCGCCAAGTTCAGAGGGAGCTCTTTTGCCGCTTCATCCACATGTCATGCGAGACCAGACTTCCCCTCGTAGTGCATGACCGTGACGCTCACCGTGAGGTAGCGGATCTTATCAGGAGCGAGGGGAGAGGCATGGTCCGGGGAGTCATTCACTGTTTTACGGGCGATTATGAGGATGCGGAGGTATTTCTTGACCTCGGGTTTTATCTATCCTTTACCGGGATTGTGACCTTTAAAAATGCCCGGGGACTGCGTGAAGTCGTACGCAAGGTCCCGATGGATCGGATTCTTGTGGAGACGGATGCTCCTTTTCTCGCGCCGGTTCCTCATCGTGGAAAGCGCAACGAGTCTGCCTTTGTTCGATTGGTTGCCGAGACCGTAGCTCAGGTCAAGGGCCTACCCCTGGAGGAGGTAGCACGCATTACCAGCCTGAACACTCGGGCTCTTTTTGGAATTTGAGGAAAGCTATGAATGCGGCTTATCTCAACGAGAGGAACGAGAGCCGGCTTACATCAAGGGCAGGGGCGGGGGCCACTCCCAGATAGAGCACACCGAGTGCCGCAAGGGCAATGGTGGTATAGAGATAGGGTGCACCGTTAAATGACTTTCCCTGAACCCCACCCTCCTCCATGTACATCATCACGATGACCCTGAGATAATAGACCACGGAGAGGAGACTGTTAAGGACACCAATAATGGCGAGAGGGGTGTGATCGGTCTCAATCGCCGAGCGGAAAAGATAGAACTTGCCGATGAAACCACCCAGAGGAGGAAAACCGGCAAGGGAAAGCATGAAGATCGACATGGTCATTCCTAAGAATGGCCGCCTAAATCCAAGTCCGGCAAAATGGGCATACTGATCGTTATCGTTTTCACCCTCCTTGAGCACCATTACGACGCCAAAGGCCCCTAGGCTCATGAGTGTATAGGTCAGGAGATAAAAGAGAAGCGCCGAACCGCCGACCTCTCCTCCCGCGATAACCCCAATGAGCAAATATCCTGCGTGGGCGATGCTGGAGTAGGCGAGCATCCGCTTCACGCTGGTCTGGGCAATGGCGAGGACATTACCCACCGTCATTGTTAGAACTGCCATGGTCCAAATGATGTAGGACCACTCGCTTCCCATGGGGGCCAGATGGTGCATCAGGATTCGAATCCAACTGGCAAAGGCGGCACCCTTGACCGCGACGGCCATGAATCCAGTGACCGATGTGGGAGCCCCTTCATAGACGTCCGGCGCCCAAAAGTGAAAGGGCACGGCCGCTACCTTGAAGCTGAGGCCAATAAGAAGAAGTAGGATTCCTGCGGAGAGCAGGGGTTGTCCCTGGATGGCGGGTTGGGCAAGGGCGTCAGAGATGCGCGTTAGATTCGTTGTGCCAGTTGCCCCGAAGATCAAGGCAATCCCATAAAGGAGAAAGCCCGAGGCAAAGGCTCCGTTTATAAAATACTTCATCGCCGCCTCACCGGCCTGGCTCCTCTCGGGCCACATCCCTGTGAGAACGTAGACTGCCACCGACATGGTCTCGAGACCGAGGAAAAAGAGAATGAGATCGTTGGCCGTAACCATGAGGATCATTCCCAAGGTGCTGAAGAGAATGAGGGTGTAGTATTCCCCTTTTCGAATGTTTGTTTCATTGAGGTAATTCACAGAGAAAAGGATGGTGATGACGGCGGCCCCAAGAATGAGATTGGTAAAAAAGAGACCGAAGTTGTCCAAGATCAGGCTGTTTTGGAATGCGCTCTGTCGGTCATCCCAGAGAAGGAAGGTCATTCCGGCGGCGATCACCAGGCCAAAGATACTGATCCAGGCTAAAAGCCCTTTTTCCTGCTCTCTCAGAAATAGATCAAAGAGCAAGACGGTCAAAGCGGTCAAGGTAACCTCGGCCGCAGGAAGGAGGGGAATTAGATTAGTTTCCATGGTGATTTATTTCCCTCATTCCCGCCATGCGACTCGTCAGCGGCGTAGAGGCAGGGTACTTTTTATCCTCGATTCTCCTGATGACCAGCTCGATCGACGGCTTCATCCGACTCAACAGTGGTTGAGGATAGACTCCCATAAAGAGAATCAAAGCGAGGATCGGTGCCAGAATAACAATTTCTCTCGTCCCGATATCCTTGAGATTTTGGTTTTCCGGGTGGGTCAAAGGACCAAAGAATACACGGCGATACATCCAGAGCATGTAGACAGCCCCCAGTACTATGCCGGTGGTTGCCCAGACAGCCCAGAAGGGGACGCTTTTGAAGGCGCCTAGAAGGATGAGGAATTCTCCAACAAACCCGTTCAGCCCTGGAAGGCCGATAGAAGAGAGGGTAACCACGAGAAAGAAAGCGGAGAGGACGGGCAGAGTTCTCCACAGGCCTCCGAAATCGGCGATCATACGTGTATGCCGCCTTTCATAGATCATCCCTACAAGGAGAAAGAGGGCCCCTGTGGAAAGTCCGTGATTGAGCATCTGGTAGATTGAACCCTGGAGACCCTGTAGGTTGAGGGTGAAGAGGCCCAGCATGACGAGGCCTAGGTGGCTAACCGAGGAGTATGCGATGAGTTTCTTGAGATCGCGCTGCATCATGGCAACCAGTGCCCCATAGATGATTCCGAAGACAGCCAGCGCGATGATATAAGGTGCAGCTGCTATGGTTGCCTCAGGGAAAAGGGGGATGGCGAAGCGTAGAAAACCATAGGTCCCCATCTTGAGGAGGATGCCCGCCAGGACAACGGATCCGGCCGTAGGTGCCTCCACGTGGGCATCGGGAAGCCATGTGTGGAATGGAAAGAGGGGAACCTTTATGGCAAAGGAGAGGGCAAAGGCCAAGAAGAGCCAAATCTGCTCTTCAAAGGGAAGATTGAGATTGTAAATCTGTAGCAGATCAAAACTTAGGATTCCTGTAATCTGGGCGTTGCGTGTGGCGATATAAATGATTGCCACCAGCATGAGGAGGCTCCCGCTCATCGTATAGAGGACGAACTTTAAGGCCGCATAGATTCTACGGGGTCCTCCCCATACCCCGATGATGAAGTACATCGGGACCAGCATGAGCTCCCAAAAGACATAAAAGAGAAAGAGGTCGAGGGCCACTAGGGTCCCGATCATACCCGTCTCTAGGATTAACATGAAAAAGAGATATTCTTTGACCCTTGCGGTAATGCTCCACGAGGCGAGGATGACAATGGGTCCGAGAAAGGTGGCGAGCAGGACCAGGAAAAGGCTAAGCCCATCGATCCCGATGAAGTAGTCGATGCCATAGGCCGGGATCCAAGAAAGGCGCTCCGTGAACTGCATCTCCCCTTGAGCGGGTATGAAGCGCCAGAGAATCCTCAGGGACCAGAGAAAGGTCAACATGGCCGTGGCCAGGGCTGTTTTAAAAAGCGCCTGCGTCATATCCCGGGGAATAAGCAGCAGGACCAAGGCGCCCAGCGTGGGGAGGAAAACAGTCAGGCTTAAATCTCCAGGGAGCAATCCAGTCATAAGGGGGACCATCAATCTCCAAAGAGCCTGCAGAGGGCGTTTACGAACTCTGTTCCAGTGCGAAGTGCAAAATGAAAATTGTAAAATAGAGGGTTAGAATTAATTTGTGGATTCACCATCATTTTCACATTTGCAATCTTCACTTTGACATGCGGTTCTGACGAGTCTAACGATATAAATAATAGCCTAGGATCAAGAGCGTCCCGGTCAGGAAAGCCAGAAGATAATGCTGGACGTTGCCGGTTTGGAGCTGGCGCCAAAATAGGCTGCTGGCCCTAACGCGAGCGGCTACTCCGTTGACGAGCCGATCAATAACGGCAATGTCGAAGGTGTCAGAAAACCATGTAGCACAGGCTGTAAAAGGACGAACCAACAAGAGGTCATAAAACTCATCGATATAGTATTTGTTGAGAGTTAGACGATATAGGGGCCCTGCCGCCTGGGAGGAAAGATGACCTGGGACTTTTACCGCCCGGTAGTAGGAACGGTAGGCCAGGTAAATCCCTAGTCCGGCGATTCCTAGCGTAAGAACCATGAGGGCCTCTTCGAGCAGTGCCCCATGATGGATCCCTTCTTGGATGCCGAGGACAGGTTGCAACCAATGGTCCCAGGCACTCCCCCACATAAACTCCGGCGTTCCCAAATAACCCGCAAAGATTGACCCTAGTGCCAATAGAATTAAAGGCACCGTCATAGCACGGGGCGATTCGTGGATGTGGGCCCTGGCGTGCTCGTCTACCCTGCACGTTCCGTGAAACACCATAAAGAATTGGCGGAACATATAAAAAGCGGTGAGACCTGCAGTGGCCCAAGCCAAACTCCAATACCAGACCGACCCGAACGAGCTGGAGAAGGACTGCCAGAGAATTTGATCTTTCGAGAAGAAACCCGCCGTCAGTGGAGCCCCGGATATAGCCAAGGCTGCGATGAGATAGGTCCAGTAGGTGACAGGAAAATAGGGCTTTAGTCCGCCCATTTTCCTCATGTCCTGCTCTCCCTGGAGCCCATG
>JAZFYO010000202.1:0-20595 GCA_036443615.1 Binatia bacterium
GGACAGGGTATCGGGTTTTCTCTGAAAGAGATCCTCGTGAATCTGCAGGCTTTTTGCCAGCGGGAGAATGTAATCACGTATCTTATCTCTGGACCATTTCCTGACCCTCAAGGGTAGGGTCATGTTGGTGTACTTGTGGTCATCGTAGACCTTCATATGCGGCCATAAGGCGTAATGTTGAAAGATGATCTGCACACCTCTCTGTCCAGCGGGAATATCATTGACCGGTGCTCCGCCAATGAAGATGAGCCCGCTGTCCAGGGTTTCCAATCCTGCAATAAGACGCAGCAGCGTGGTCTTCCCGCACCCGCTATCCCCGATGATGACGAGCAGCTCCCCGGCGCGAACGTTCAGGCTCGCCTTATTAACCGCGACAACGGAACCGAATTTCTTGGTGAGGTCTTGGATAACGAGGAAATCCATGGTGACGCATGATAATAGAATAGGGAGGTAAAATAAAGGGATAGGGGTCAGGCGTCCCTGGCATGGCAAATTGTAAGTCTGCCCGATTGAGGCTATACCGTCCTTTAGTATATCCATATAACATGGGAGTCGAAGAAAGGAACGAGTATGAATAAGGAAGATTATATTCTCTACAGCGGAGGCGCTAAAGGGGCTGAGGCCGAATTCGGCGCGAATGCGGAGCGCTTTGGAATCGACGAAGTGAACTTCACGTTTGAAGGACACAGTATAGTTCGCCAACGAGGCCTGCGCGTTCTGAATCACGAGGAGCTGAAAAATGGAGACGTGAGCCTCGAATACGTCTCGCGACTGATGAATCGTCGCTTCACCGACAATCTGACGTTTCGCAAGCTCCTGCAAACCATTTGGTATCAGATCAACAATGGACAGGAAATTTATGTGATTGGGGAAATTCTGAAGGACAAAACAGTAAAGGGCGGCACAGGATGGGGCGCTGAGTTTGCCAAGCTGTGCAACAAGCCATTGTACGTGTTCGATCAAAAACGTAATGCGTGGTTCAGCTGGAATCAGGTAGACTGGACCGAGTGCAAGAGGGGAAACGAGCCTGTCATCAAACAGGCTCATTTCGGAGGGACAGGGACGCGGTTTCTTGAAGATAACGGCAAGAGGGCAGTCAAGGAGTTATTCGAAAGAACCTTCTCGTGATTCGGCATGACTTCCTGTAATCACACTGCACTCGAACTGATCCCTGGGATGAAAAACAGGATGCGATGCCGCCACTGCCATTTGACAATCATTGTCGATGAATTGGGAGACGGCTATTGTCCAGAGTGTTTTGAGAGTCACGGCAAGAAGCGATACGAATTTGAAGAGGTAAAGGCGGGAGAAAGAGACATTACCAGATACAGATGTGAAGATTGCGGCGTTGTAATAGAAAGCAAATAAGGCACCGTGACCGCCTCCTAGAACAGGCGCCAGGCCATGGCTTATGAGAATTCCCTGACGCGGATCTCAGGCGTCGATGGTCTGCCCGCCGTCGACAACGAGTGCGTGGCCCGTAACGAAAGAAGATTCCTCCGACACAAGAAAGAGGACCCCGTACCCAATCTCCTCCGGACGGGCCATCCTCTGCAGCGCTCGATTGCTGCTGGCCATCCTGGCGCGCTGCTCATCAGTAGCCCGGTCCAGGGTTGGACGCGGCGGATATCCTCTAAATCGCGGTGTCTCGGTTGCGCCGGGGCACACGCAGTTGACTCTGATGCCGCTGGGTCCATAGTCCAAGGCCATCTGGCGCGTCAGATTCACAACGGCTGCCTTCGTGGCACAATACGCCGGGTATTGATCCGAAGCCAGAATTCCAAAAGTCGAAGCCGTGGTGACAATGTTGCCGCGCCCTTTTTTAAGAAAGTGGGGGATGGCGGCCCGTACCCCGAGGAATATCGCGTTCAGGTTCAAGTTCACGACGAAGTTCCACTCATCGTCGGAGAATTCGTGGATCTTCTTGCGCACGCCGCCACCGGCGTTGTTGAAGAGGATATCCAGATCATCAAATCGCTCCAATGCCGTGCCAATCATCCGATCCCAGTCAGCCTGAAGGGTTACGTCTACTTGCAAAAAGACAGCCTGACCGCCGTCCTGCTCGACAAGCCTGTCCACCCTCGGGGTTGTAGACTCCTGAATATCACAGCACACGACCTTCGCTCCCTCGCGCCCAAAGATGCGTGCCGTTGCGCGCCCGATGCCGCTGTTGGCCCCGGTCACGATTGCCACTTTCCCCGCTAGCCGCCCAAGGCCCTTCATAAGTCCAGGATGCTCATCCGCTCTCGCGTCTACCATAGCAGTTCACCTCCTTTATGCTGACTCTCCATTACTCCAATGGAAGGGAATTGCCAACTTACCCGGAGAAGAGGAAAGGGCGTCGAGAATCTTTTCTGGACATATGAAAAAAAATTGGCCGAAAGCCAGGCAGGGGGCCAGGCCTGCCACGAACCTCGAAACAACTACCGTGAGGCCTGAGCGGTTTCTGCGGGCGAAAAGAAGGCGAGTATGCGCATCTCGATGCTTTCGCGGGCAGGCGCATCCGGCAGGCTGGTAGGGGCATCGAAGGCCGCATGTGCGGTGAATCGTGCCCGGCCGTCCTTTGCCGAATCGTAGCACTTAAATACCAGCGCCTCGTTTCTCTGCATGTTCGGAAAGTAGTACCAGCGGTGATCGGGGTTATAGGTGATGTGGTAGATCTCGCCGACCCGATCCGGATATTGGCGCTCGGTCGGAATGAGGTCCTTCGACATCATGCTCCGTGCGTCAGATATCGCGAGCGGCGCCGTTTGCACGGGATTGCGGATCGGTCGCCATACCTGGATAACGGCAAATCGGTGTTGGAGAAGCGCCTCCGCCTCGTCGCCGGGAAGAAGATCGCGTACACGCTGCGGACCGGACCACTCGGTGTAGTCGTTGTGCACCGCCCGGACGGGCTCCCGTACTTTTTTCTCCTCCCGCGTCGCATCGTCCTCTGCCCGCAGTGTGTAATCGAAGATCAGGACTCTCGACGCACCGGTCAGGTCCTTCACCAGCCGCTCGACTTCGGGGTAGTAGACCGACCGCAACTCGTCTTCATTGTAGAAATCCGACATCTTGGTCTCGTGGTTGACGAAAACGAATCCCTCCCGATCCAGGGAGAGAAAATCGAGGATGGGCCTGCCGTTGCGAATGCTCACTGTGCGCTCCTCGTACCGTCCCGTCCGCTTCATGTGGCGGGAGCCCGGTTCGGAAGAGTAGGTCACCGGCTTCTCTCCCGTATCGATAATGTAGTTGAGAGAGGCCTTCACGAAATCCAGCGACTGTTCGCGTTCACCAGCTCTTGCCATTTCAAATCTTCCTTATCGGGTTAACAAATATCAGGATGTCAGCCGGCCGGCAACGGCGGTCGATAATAAAGGCCTTGTTCCGTTTTCGCGTTTTACCCTGTCACCTCCACTCATCGACGGCGACGGTTTTCTGGTAGGTGCAGCCCATGATACGCAAGTACCCGTTTGTCTCGCCGCCGACCACCACCACGTGGATGTCCTCAAGATTGAACATCTGGATCAGCTCCTCCGGTGGTGCCTTGAGTCTCGTGGCCCATGGCTCTTCCCCGAACGTCGCTCGCGGGTAGATGTAGTTTTGTGCGAGTTGGTAGTCCCAGAACTCTCCGGCCGGCATTCGAGCGTTGTCATCGACCCACGCTATAAGTTTATCCTTGGTGATGAACCCGCCTCGGTCGATGAACTGCCGCGCCACGAGTGGGTCGAGCAGGAAGGTCGGTGGCGTCCGCGGATCTAATCCCCGCAGCATGTTCCGGAGGTGCTCGCGCCAGTGCTTCTCGCGCAACCCCAGAGTGAAGGCGGTCGATCGGCAGCCGGTGAATAGGCTGACGCAGCTGTCCGTCGGCTTGAACCCTTGCTGCACGTGGAACGGCTCCCAGGGGCTTCGCTCCTCGTTTTCGGCGAATGTCACGCTGCTGTACGCATAGCCGTTGCCCTGCGATCCCATGTATGTGTGCCCGGGCACCGAGCCGCCCTGTAGGTTCTGCGAGAGCAGGCCGTAGGCCCGGCCGATCGTTGCGTTGGCGTGGTTGTACGGACCCATGGCCCCGATGCCGCAGTTCATCCCGATCTCGTTTCGTATCGGCCCATTGGCAACCGCCATCGACCCCATCGAGCTGGTCGAGCTCCCTCGTGCGCTCACTCCGCTTGCGGCCAGCGCCAGGATCACCGGAAAGTATTCCGGTCTGGCACCTGCCATCACCGCGTTGACCGCAACCTTCTCGACCGTGTACTCCCAATACTCGCGGAAATGGGTGGGGCGCATGTGCCCGACCACTTCGTCCACCTTGCGGCTCGTGTGGGCCAGTATAGCTGCTATCCGCTCCTCGGTAGGCAGGATGATCGGCAGCTGGTCGGTCCAGTAGTTCTCCTGGAAGAGACGGTGCAGCTCCTCCTCGCTATGGGGCTTAACCAGCCGCGGTGTCGATCTCTCGAATGTGATCTCCTTCAGTTCCTCATCGCGGAACGGTTCAGTGAGCCCCTCGATCACCTCCTGCATGACAGGCCGGCCCGTGACGGGGTCGTTGCCATCGACGTAGGCCCGAAGTTCCTCCGGGGACTTGCCCATCACCGGCTGGGGCACGAAGACCTGGCGCATGTGGGGCATGCCGTTGACCCGCGCCACCGACCGCACCACCTGCTCGAACACGCCGGTGTGCACGGCAACCGTCGGTATCCCGTACTCATGGTCAACCTTCATCCCGTGCACGGCGACCGCCGGCGCACAGGTGCTTCAGTGGCCGACGCCGATGATTGCGGCGTCGCCGTTCGCTTTGATTTCTTCCCAGGTCGTCGGGTCGTCTTTCATATAGACGCTCGAGAGCCGCCTGAAAGCTGTTCTTACGCTGGGCATTCGGTCCTCAAACCACGCCTGTATCTGCTTCAGTAAAATCTCTGAATCATCGAAGCGGCAGTCCACCAGGTAAATTGTCTTGTCGCCCAGGGCTGCGAGCCGCGGGGCCAGGGACTTGTGGGTCACCTTCGGCGGGTAACCGACGGGGTTCAGCACTGTGATCTTGCCGTCTCGTGCCATTTTAACCCTCCTTATCTCTTTCTAACGGACTTCTCTCCCAACACGGGTAACATATTCTTCGCCGCGCCCGCTGTCAATTATTGAATGGCTCTCCGTCAGAAAGTGTGGTGCGAGATGTCTCTTTGACTGTGTCCGACTGGGGGAGATGGCGATTGCACCCTCTACATTCCAGTTACTTAGGGCTTCGGGGACTTCCTTCGCTCCACGGGCCACCTGGAGCGACCTTAATTCGGCTTGCTTGGTTGTCCTCGGGGCACGAGGTCTCCAGCCGTGGGCAATGGGCCGCTACCATGAGGGCCCCGCCCGATCCTGCCCCAAGGGTGCTTATTCCTCAGATAAGGGCCTGCACCAACCTGAACGTTCACGTGTCCACGGCTTTCAACCTCGCACCCCTCTGACCGTGCACTTGCGGCTGTCTACCTTTGGTGTTTCGCTCAGCAAGCCCCCTCAGCCCACGCCCGATGCAAAGGGAGCTGGCGTGCCTGAGCGAAAGATTGGTTCTGAGGCGTTGGCAGCCTCAGCGAAGCTGAGGAAAAGCAGCATCGAGTGTTTGAGCGCAGCGAGTTTCGAGGCTGCCCGAAGCGAGCAGCTAAGGCTTCCCGCCGAGGGACCACTGAAGCGAAGGGATGGCAGCTCCTGTAAAAGCACGCTCAATCCTTTGCCAGGACTGGGGTTCTCAACTCACGGAACCACAATTTTCTCGGTAGAGCCCCTGACAGGCACACCCGGCAAGCATGCCCCGTACTCGTTAAATTTCCCTGGGGTCACAATTTCTGTCGGCTAATCAAGTTATATCGAACACGGGGTTTGAATCCCCGTGTTCGACCAAAGGGAAGAGCTGCCGCTTCTCCCCTTTGGAAACCCCATCGGCTTTGTGCCCGCCTCAAGAGGCGGGGTTAACCTCAAATCTATTCCTGTCGATTTCGATAAGGTGACTCCGAAAAACATCGCGGAAGCGGGTTCAGAACATCCATGCACAATTTTCCGCTAGGGAGTTCTGCCAGGGCTGCAATCACATTTCGTCCTTTTTCAGTCGCCTTACACTAGCCTGTCGCTCCCTCTACTACTAACGAGGCTCCTTTTGCAGCATCAGCAGAGAGGCAGATATTCGCGCATTGGCCATCATTACACAGAAATGTGACACTTTTTCAGAAGTTGTGTTTAAGAGTAACAAAAAACGTTATTAGGATTCTGGGATACAATGCTTAACCAGCGAGTTTCTTTAAGCTTTTTGTATGTTTTTTATCCACTGGAACGCATTTTGCGTCCATTCTCTAATGTGAGCAATCTTTCCCGCTCCCTTGCCCAGGACGTAATTTAGCCAGCTCCACTTGTGTCTTTTTTGTTCGCGGTCTCGAAAGGAAAAGATCTTGGAAACAGGAATAGAGAAAGCCAACGAGAGGGTAAAAGAAAAAGGGGTAGGGAAGCTTGCTGTAAAAGCTGGACTCATTACAGAAAAACAATTGGAGTCAGCTCTCCACGAGCAACAAAAAACACGTAAACCCCTCACCGAGATTCTCCACTATCTCTACGGCCTAGGTAGCGAAACTACCCAGCAATTATTCGCCGAGGAATCGGGTATTGAGAGAATAGATCTAAGCCGGGTGCGGATAGAGCAAGAGGCCATACAGAAAGTTCCCCGCCAGTTTGCCTCAGATCACAAGATACTTCCCATCTCTCTGGCGCAGAATCGCCTCACGGTGGCCATGGCCAACCCTTTAGAGCTTGCCACCCTCGACGAGCTTCAATTCATGACCCAACGCTATATCGACACCCAGTATGCGCCTGAATCGAAGATAGAGGAGGCCATTGCCAAATACTACGGAGCAGTGGTCAATCAGTCTGACCAACCAGAGAAAAATGAGGAAAAGGAGAGCTATGGCAGAATACAGGAAAGGGAAGAGACTGAAGGACCCCAGCTGATCCGGCTCGTCGATGCGTTGATTACCCGTGCGATTCGGGAAGAGGCGACGGACATTCACATCGAACCCGAGGAAGATAGCTTGAATATTCGCTTTCGGATTGACGGGATCCTGCACGCCCGTCCTCGGATAAGAAAGGCCCTCCAGCCGGCAGTGAGCACCCGCATAAAGATCTTGGCGAATATCGACATTTCGGAGAATCGGATTCCTCAAGATGGTCGTATCAGCTTTGTGAAGGATGAAAAGACCTACGATCTCCGGGTCTCTACCTTCCCCACTATTTACGGAGAGAAAATTGTTCTCAGGATCCTGGACAAAGAGCTTGTGATCCTAGGTTTGGAGCAACTGGGTTTTTATCTGTCTGCTCTGAACGTCTTTAAACGGAGCATCATGAGACCTAATGGGATCATACTGGTCACTGGACCCACGGGATCAGGGAAAACAACAACCCTTTATTCTAGCTTGAACTTTGTAAATTCGGTCGAAAAGAACATCATGACCCTTGAAGATCCCGTGGAATATGAGATCCCCCTATTCCACCAATCCCAGATCAACCCAAAGGCCGGCCTGACCTTCGCCTCTGGATTGAGGGCCATGCTGCGTCAAGACCCCGATGTCATTCTAGTGGGGGAGATGCGGGACGCGGAGACGGCGGATGTGGCGATCCGAGCTGCCTTAACCGGCCACCTTGTCTTCAGCACTCTTCATACAAATGATGCCGTAGGCGCAATCCCCAGGCTGCTGGACATGGGGGTGAACCCGTCTTTAATGGCTTCTAGCTTTGTCGCCATCGTTGCGCAGAGATTAGTGAGAAAGATTTGTCCTCATTGTAAGCAACAAGCCATGCCCGATGATTCCTTGTTACATCTTGTGGCGGAAAATGGGAGAGGTGAGGTAAAGACTTTTTATCGCGGGAAAGGGTGCACGCGTTGTTTCGAGACTGGATATCGTGGCCGAATCGGGACCTTTGAAGTTCTCAATGTCTCTCCAGCCATTGCCAAGATGATCGCGCAGAGTAGTCCCGCTCACGCATTCCTGGAAAAAGCCAAAGAAGAAGGCATGAGGACCATGATGGAGGACGGCATCGAAAAGGCCAGGCTGGGCATTACGACACTGGATGAGGTTATTCGAGTTGCCTACACCGTGTGAGAAATTCATCGGCAATCTCTAAACGCAAAAGACAATAACAGACCCCGACCGCAGCAGCACGAACTATAAGGAAATGATTTTCAAAGGTTCATCGAAGGAGCATCTAAATCTCCGCCTCATCATAGTCATCCCGGTGGTTTTCATCCTCGTGTCCCTCGGCGTAGGCCTTTTGGCCATGACCCTCACCCAATACTTTCTCCATTCTCCCACGCCCAGCTCCAAGGCCTTGCTCCTCTTGCGCCTCTGGATCGTAGGATCATCTCTCATCGCCGGTCTCCTTGGCGCCCTGATGGCCTATTATATTATCAACCCTGTCAGACGAGCTATTTTCGATGCCCAGAAGATGATCGAGTATGTACAACCTGAACCTCGTCCGGTCGAAGCAGCCAACGAGGTACGGGCCCTCTCTACCCTCTTCGACCAAGCCTATCTCTCTTTTATTGAACTCGTCCAAGCCAGGGAAATGCTCGATAACATCAATGAAGGGATTGTGGCGCTGGATGCCGAGGGAAAAGTTGCCGGCTTGAACCTGAGGGCAGAGGAAACGCTCGAGATCTCTCTTGCTGGGGCACGCGAGAAGAGCATCAGCGATCTTTGGGGGTTGACACCTGCGAATAGCGTCCTGCTTCGCATTACCGAGAGCGTCCTCAGAGAGCAAGAGGAGAGGGTCCACAATCATGTCCCCTTCTACTCTCCGTCCGGGAAAGAGCTCCTCCTCTCCGTCAAGGTCTCTCCCTTGAAGCTCAGGCGACAACCAAGGGAGCTTCTCGGTGCAGTAATAACTTTTGCTGAACAGACGAACAGATCGGTAGATCTACCCGAAATAGTGGGAACGAGCGAGCAGTTCGTAGAGGTCCTGGACTTGGTTGCAAAGGTCGCGCCCACGGGTGCGACTACCCTCCTGACAGGAGAGAGCGGCACTGGTAAAGAGCTGATCGCAGACGCCCTCCATCGCCTGAGCCGGCGTAAAGATAAACCCTATATCAAGCTCAATTGCACGGCTATACCCGAAGGCCTATTGGAGAGTGAGCTCTTTGGGCACGAGAAGGGAGCCTTTACCGGTGCAATTCGAAAAAAACCTGGGAAGTTCGAGCTTGCAGACGGTGGCACCATCTTTCTTGATGAGATAGGTGATATGAGCCCCGCCACACAGGCCAAGGTCCTTCGTGTACTGCAAGAGAAGGAGTTCACACCTGTGGGGGGGGAGCTGGTAAAAAAAGTCGATGTCAGGATCATAGCGGCGACCAATAAAGATCTTCCCTTGGAGGTCCAGCAGGGAAGATTTCGAGAGGACCTCTTTTACCGCTTGAATGTGATCACGATAAGCATTCCTCCTCTGAGAGAGAGAAAGTCAGATATCCCCTTTTTAGCCGATCACTTCCTGGAAAGGATGGCAAAGAAAAGCAACGTTCAGAAGAAGTCCCTGTCGCGAAATGGTCTGGATCGACTACTGACCCACTCTTGGCCGGGCAACATTCGAGAATTAGAAAATGCTATAGAAAGGGCCTTTCTTCTTTCGGATGGTTTGATCATTCAGGCCGATGACTTTCCCATTACCCCTAACGCTTCGCGCCGTAATGGTCACACCTTTCCGGTCGAAACGGACTGGCTGGCAAAGGCGGCTTCATTGAATGAGACCATGGAGGTAGTCGAGAAGGAGCTAATCATCGAGGCTCTGAAAAAGGCCGGTGGGGTCCAGGTGGAAGCGGCAAAGTTATTGGGCGTGAATCACAAGAACCTTTGGCACAAGATCAGAAAGCATAATCTCGACCCAAATGACTTGAAGAATAATGGCTAGTTTTTGTCTAATAATTCTAGACCGGGTCCTGAAAATCTAAAAATACTAGATTCTATCGGTATTTGCTTTTCACCTCACCCCTTTCTCCCTCCAAGATGAAAGCTATTGTTTTCACTAGCCTTTTCGCTAATTCCGTTTGCAATTTGCCCTTCACCCTTCGAACTGGCATGCCTGTTGCTCTCTCTTCCATTGGCTATTGGTGCTTCACATTTGGCCAATTACCAGGAGGGAGCAAAAAATGGGCACAAGACCACACCAGACTACTGAGGCCCCACGGTCAACAGTTCGAGCCGATCTCCAATATCGCCACGGCGCCTCACGCTTTGCGCTTCACGCCTCACGCCCTACCAATAAGGGCTTCACCCTTATAGAGATCATCGTCATCCTGGCAGTTATTTCGATCCTTGTTGCCATCTTAACTCCTACGGTCCTGAAATATATTGAGGATGCCCAGCTGAGTAAAGCAGAAGAGGATGTCAAGGTAATCAATGCAACGCTCAATGATTTGATAAAGGATACGGGGCAGTTCCCGGGGAGTAAGCTAGCCACTGGGAAGACGTTCCTCTGCGGGTCGGGGACTCAGTTAGGTGGCTCCTGGGGTGACGCTACGACCTGTGGAGACCTCAGTAAACATCTCGTTGTCAACAATCCTAACGAAGATGCCACGACCGATAGTACGGGTGATTACCGCACTACCGGAAAACGCAGGTATAAAGGTCCGTATGTCCAAAGCCTGGGGGAAGATCCATGGGGCAATGCCTATCAGGTGAACGCCTCTACCCTGACGGGTGGAAACAACAACCCCACGTGGGTTATCTCTGCCGGTCCGGACGCTATCTTTCAGTCAGCTACCTCAGCAACTGAGCTTGCAGGCGACGATGTAGGCCTAAGAATCAAGTAACCAGTGAATGGTAAATAGGAAATGGTGAATAGCAAAGTCCACTTTAAGTATTTGAAAATTTCGTGGCTTTATAGCGATAGGTGCGGACCTCATGCGCAAGCAACTATCCGCTATTAGTTGCTTCCGATTGATGGATGACGATTGACCAATGACGATTGACTATTTTGCAGCAGAAAAGGAGATTACAATGAAGAGACATAAATTTGGACGGCGAGGCTTTACCTTGGTAGAGCTGGTTTTCGTAATCGCCATTATCCTCGTTCTTGCAGGCATCTTTCTGCCTCTGGCCTTGAGCAAGCTACAGGAAGCAGACCAGGCCAGGGTAAGTGGTGATCTTCAGGCCTTGGCAGCATCCCTAACTACCTTCTTTACTGATGTCAGGCGCTTTCCCGCTTGTAACTCAACCGACTGTGATCCGTTGAATGATAGCAGTAATGACCTTAGTATCCTCGTCTTTAAGGCAGATACCAGTGATGTAGCAACCACGGACATCCCTACGACGAACGCGACTCCCGCCTGTTCCCAGGCCTGGAACGCCGCAGCAAATTTAGTCACCGCAAATCCAGACCAAAATAACGCCTTCAACCATCTCGTAGTAAATAACCCGAACGGGGATAGTACCACAGATGATACTTCTGTCACTACCGGAGACTACAAGAAATTTAAAGGGCCTTATATCGGTAAGGTCGGAAAGGACCCCTTTGGCCAGTTCTATGTGGCGCATATAGGGGCGATTGAGAAGGACGGAACCGTTATAAATACAACCGGGACGGGCTACGGATGGCTTCTCTCAGCAGGAGCGGACGCTGTATTCCAAACCTGCCCTGAGTCTACCGCGCTCGCAGGTGACGACAGAGGCTTTATTTTCGCCACTCAGTAGCAACCATTTTGAATAACATCACCGGGAAAAGGCACCTTCGGGTGCCTTTTTCGTCCGTGGGATTTATTTGCAGCGTGGACAGATCCCAATCTGCTTCTCATCGAGTCGGTCAAGGAATCATCGTCCTTTGCTTTTTACTCCCCCTTACCTTCTTTCCCGGTCTGGTCGGCCTCTACAGGATTCCCAAAGTCACTTTTCTGGCCTTTGTTACCTGTCTCCTATGCTGGCTCTGGTCGCTTGGTGTCATCAAAAGAGAGGATGAACGCACCCCACGCTTTCCCCTCTTACTACCTCTTCTTTTTTATCTCCTGATCAGCGCCCTCACCCTCATTAACGCGATCAACCCCTACGAGGGCTCCATTTCTCTCTTCCAACTCATCCTAGGGGTCACCCTTTTCTGGATAACGGCCAATCATATTGAGGCAGAAAGAATTTCCACGATCTTTCACTGGGCAGTCATTGCAGGAGCCTTCGTCTCCCTTTTAGGCATTGCCCAGGCATGGGGGATCGACATTCCTACGCTCATTCCAACTCGCGGTCCGGGTTCCACCTTCGGCAACGTGAACATGGCGGCCCAGTATCTCCTTTTTATACTCCCAGCAGCTTTCTATCTCCTCCTTTCCTCCTCGGAGCGCACTTATGAGTGGCTCTATGCCTCTTTAGTAGGTCTAATTGCGACCTATTTTATCTATACCGGGACCCGGGCAGCGTGGGGAGGGGCAACGGTAGGCTTTCTCACGCTATGGTTCTGCCTGCGGGCCAGGAGTTTTACACCCGAAGGGTTCTTATCTTTCGGCAAACGAAAAGTGAGTTTTCTCCTCGGGATATTATTTTTTGTCGTGGGAATGAATACGATCCCGCGATATTTTATCCCGAACTTTGGTGCCGTTCCCACATTCTCCCGACTCCAAAGCATGCTGGAAATCGAAAAGGATACTTCCGCCCAAGGCCGCTTTGCCGTCTGGGCCAACAGCTCGGCAATATTTAAGGACTATCCCATTCTAGGTGCCGGAAAAGGGAACTTCCGATTTGTCTATCAAGTCTATGCACGGAGAGTCGTCAAAGACCCCTATTTTAGCCCTCAGGAAAGAGTGGCCTACGCACACAATGATTACGTCCAAACTTTTGGCGGAGACGGGGATTGTGGGGTTCGCTGCATTCATTTTGATCTTGACTCTCCTCGCTAGAAAGTTCTGGCTGGCTTTAAAAGAAAGGACCGATCCGCGACTCATAACAATCGCCTTCGCCCTTGTGGCCATTTTGGCTGAGGCCTTCTGGGATTTTCCCTTCAGCCTTCCAGTCTCGTCTGCCTTTTTCTGGATTTACGCGGCCCTTCTCTGGCGATTGGCTGAGGGAGACCCATCAAACAAACTGCAAAAATCGAGGATTTTATTTCTCCCTTTCGTCTGTCTCTTAACCGTGCTTTCAACAATATTTGCGATCTTCACGATAACTTCTCTGCAAGGCGAGTTCTATTACAGCCGGGGGGCCAAAGCTATCTACCAGGATAGACTGAACGACGCTGAATGGGACCTAACCAGGGCAACTAGGGTTAGCCCCTTTAATTACCGCTACCACTTTCTGCGTGGCCTACTGATGATAAGAAAGGAAGACTACCCAAAAGCCATTAATTCAATCAGCCGCTCACTTTCCCTCAACCCATACAACATCAACGCCCTCAACAACCTGGGCGTGGCCTATGGCTCAGTAGGAAATCTGTCCAAGGCAATTCAGGCTTTTGAAACCTCGCTCAGGATATGGCCCTATCATATAGAGGCGCACAAAAATCTGGGGACCATCTATACCCGGAAGGGAGAGAAAGACAGGGCCGTGGATCACTTTCAAGCGGTTCTGCGCCTTTATCCAAAAGACACCAAGGCCTCAGAAGCACTAAGGGTGCTTGGCACCTCGTCTCGTTCTCGTTGAGGGTCTCAGGCCGTCGATGTCGCGTGGGCGCACAAACCCGACAAGTTGAGTCGGCAAGAAGGATGACTACGGCACGAGAAAGATAACGACGGAGCTTGCTCCATTTGGGTTAAAGGTCACTTTCATGGTGGTTCCACGTACGATTTTGTTAAAACTATTAATCTCGATGTCTGCTGCGGTTCCCTGGCCGGAGATGGTAATATCCGGGAGCTGTGTGTCAGGGGATTCGACGAAGACCCTTACAGATGGTCGCGTGGCCGGACTGACCGCAATCGCCGTCGCTGTAACGGTCACATCCTGCCCGCTGGTAAAATTATTGCCGCTATCCACTGTACTGCCGTTTATCTTTATTTCGTCGTAATTATCCGCTACGGGATCAAAATCAACTCGGATTGCCGAAATCGTATAGGCGCTCTCAGAATAGTTAAGGACCCTAAATGAAATATCCTTCCCTCCTCCCCCCTGGGCCACCGTGCCCGGAGAGAGAACCAGGCGAGGCTTGGCGCTAACCGCGCGCGAGCCAAAGGGGGCGGAGGTGAAAACATACTGCCCATTGGCATCGGTATTCGCTGGGGTGGTCGTTAGCACCCCGTTGACTGCAGAATAGAACTCAACAGGGACCGCCTCCAACCCAACCCCGGTTGTGTCCTTTACTGTCCCTCGAACGGTGGTTGCGGTAGTCTCGTTAGCTGTTATGGAAAAGGTTATCTCATCTCCACTGGTTGGTTGCCCGTCAGGTCCATTAGAGGTAAGAGTCGCGGTCAGCGGACATGCGCCTGAGGCTGTATAGGTATAATCATTTCCCAACTGGTCTTTTGTAAACTCCCCTGTTTCCTCACCAGTAGCGGCTCCGGTGATATATGGCCCATTCCAACCTGCGCCCGTCTGTTTTGTAGAGTCGAAGGAAAAGGGGGTAGGTAAAGTCCCATTAGTGAGGAGCCTTTCCAAAGTGGTAGGCAAACACCCTATATCGCCAAGGAATCCGAAATCACTGCGGAAAGAGCTTTGGAGCTTGTTCGGATCTCCAATCATCGCCTCCTTTAGGTTTGCCATTTCCTCTCGTGTGGCATCCTCGGCAGCGGACTCGAAAATCCTCAAGGCCATCGGGATGGCGACAGCCGCGAGAATTGCCAAGACTGCGAGGATAACGATTACCTCTACGAGAGTGAATCCTCTTCGATCATTCATGGTATGCATGGCGTAACTAACAGTACTCTGCGTTCAGTTTCTCGCTCGTGGTTGACATCCAGTTATTGACAACTGATTAATCTTCTATTTGACAAGCACAAACAACTTATGTCAGCTTTAAGAATCACGTGTTCCTCGAACAACAGCAAGGACAGGCTCACCTCAGAATCATCGGCCTCTTCGCACTTGTCGGACTTGTAACGTCCGTCGTCGTCTTCCTGCGTTATGATTCCCCTTGGGCCATCGACCCTGTCTTAATCTTCCTCCTTATTGCCTATCCCTTCCTGATCGGCACAGCTGTCCATTTCTATCTCCAGAACAAAAAGACCGCAGCCACCCTGAAGGAGGAATACTACATCAAATGGTATCTTCAGAGCTTCGCTAAGATTTGCATTAACGAGACGGTGATCCAAACTATCCGTGAAGAATTAACCAGCAGCATCCTCCGCTTGATCAGGCCAGCCTTGGTCAATGTCTACGAGTTGAATCCGGAAAGCAATCGTCTGGAGATCGTCCATCAGGGCGGGGTCAAAAACCTCCCGGATACAGCCGCCCAGGGCTACGCCTTTGGAGAAGGTATCCCCGGATGGGTCATGCAAAACCAAAACACAGCCATTCTAGCAGATATAGCGAAAGAGCAGTATATTCAGATCGACCCCTGGGCCAGGGCCATGGGTTTCCGATCCTACGCCGCAGTCCCCGTTACGGTCAGGGGAGAGGCCATCGGAATCATCGCCATGTATTCTCTGGAACCCAACTTCTTTCATGACTCCAATTTACTGATCACCCAACTTGCCGCTCAACTCTATGGTCTCAGCCTGGGCAACGAGTCCCGCAAATAATCAACAGCTAAAAGCAAAAAAGCTAGAAGGCATGAATGCTGGAAAGCCTTCTCGCCTCCTAGCCCCCTCCGTCCCAGCCTTGCTGGCTATTCATTCTCTATTGCTGCTACTCTTTTATTAGCTTCTTAATTACTGCACCTAATTCGCGGTGCGTGAAGGGCTTTGCAATATAATCGTCACAGCCGGCTTGAATGCATTTTTCCCTGTCCCCAGGCAATGCACGTGCTGTTGCGGCCAGGATTGGAATGTTCTGGGTCTTAGAGTTGTTGCGAATCAAGGTAGTCGCTTCCAGTCCATCCATCTTGGGCAGAGAAATGTCCATGACGATTAGGTCGGGCCGGTAGGTAGCGGCTAAGTCCACCGCTTTCTGACCATTCTCTGCAATGGCAGAGTCATAGCCAAGGAACTCAAGTTCCGTCTGGATAATGTCGACGGTTGCTGGATTATCTTCGACTAGCAGGATTTTTCTCTTCATCCGGAGACCTTTTTATCGATTAGAGGGTAGCTTATCATATCAGCCGTCCTGAAGCCACCAAAAAACCCCGTAGCCATAACAGTTGGGCTACAGGTCAAGGTGAGGCTTACGTGCCATATCTTCGATAATATCCTTATATCTCTCTGTAACAATTTTCCTTCGCAGTTTGAGCGTCGGGGTCAGCTCCCCAGTTCCCAGTGTAAAATCATAGGGCAGGATGCGAAAATCTCTTACCGTATCGAAAGCGGCCAGACTCTTATTTTTAAGGCGAATCCTCTCTCTTAATAGGGATATGACTCGAGGATCACGCGCGGCCTCTTCCGGGCTGCGAAATTCTATCTCCTCCTGTCCGGCCCACTGCATTACCTCGGCATGATCAAGAGTAATCAAGGCCAGAAGATGACTACTGCGATCGCCTAGCACCATCACCTGACTGATTAAAGGATCTGTTTTCAAAAGATTCTCGATCATCTGAGGCGCCACGTTTTTGCCCCCTGAGGTCACAATGAGGTCCTTCTTTCGATCCGTAATCCGAAGAAATCCTTCTTGGTCGATTTCGCCTACGTCCCCAGTAAAAAACCAGCCGTCAGCAGCCAGAACCTCCCGTGTCCCTTTCGGATCCCGGTAATAACCCTTAAAGACATTGCGCCCTCGAAGTAGAATCTCCCCGTCCGCCGCTATTCGGCATTCCACCCCATCTAGCGGCAATCCCACTGTGCCAAACTTGTAGCGGTCTGCTCGATTGACGTGCGACACCGTTGAGGTCTCGGTCAATCCATATCCCTCGAGAATTTTGATTCCCAGGGAGTGAAAAAATTCGGCAATCTCCGAAGACAAAGGCGCCCCGCCAGAAATAGCCACTCGTAAGCGTCCTCCAAAAGCCTGGTGAACTTTGGAAAATACCAGGAGGTGGGCCAAATAACGTGCTGCACTGAGGCTCCAGGGTACTCTCATCCTTTCTCTTTGACATCGACTGAACCGTCTGCCAACAGAGATTGCCCAACGAAACAAAGTCCAGCGAGCCCAACCACCCATCGCGACCCTTGATCTGATCCGACTGTAGGCATTTTCGTAGATCCTGGGAACTGAGAACAAAAGCGTAGGTCTGATGACCAAGAGATCCCTTGCAACTGTTTCGACAGAGCGGGCAAAACCGCAGGTGTATCCCTTGGCCACAACCATAAAATGCTCCAAGCGTCCGAAGGAATGGGCTAAGGGCAGAAACTGAAGGATGATCTCTTGATCCGAAGATTGAATAGCCGACCCTGAGGCCTCAACCATAAAGAGATAATGACCATGAATGGTGAGGACACCTTTTGGTTCTCCAGTTGTCCCGGAGGTATAAATGATCGTGAGCTCGTCCTCGGGGCGGAGGGAAGAAACCTGCCGATTGAACACATCTCCGTTTGCCTCGGCGAACCGTCTACCCATCTCCCGCAGCTGATCCAGGGAAAGCACCCTCTGCTCCGGTGCAGAGACGTGGTCTTCCGTCGGCTCGATCAAAATCACATCTTTCAGGTGGCGAAAAGCGGGGGGATGGTAGCCTACTTTCGCCAACCGCTCAGCAGTATCCACAAAGAGCCCCGTAGATTCGGAATTATCCAATATACGGCCCACTTCGTCGGCGGTACTTGTGGAGTAAAGAGGGACCGTCAAGGCCCCGATGCAGATGTTGGCCCAATCGATGAGGCTCCACTCCACTCGATTAGCCGAAAAGATGACTACCCGATCTCCTTTCTTGATCCCTAACGAAACCAGC
This sequence comes from Binatia bacterium, assembly GCA_036443615.1. GTDB lineage: Bacteria > Desulfobacterota > Binatia > UBA9968 > CAXXLF01 > JACZXR01. The sequence goes on from JAZFYO010000202.1 coordinate 17,881, forward strand.
CCTAGGGCAATTTCACGAACCAGGCTTAAGGCTTCTTGCCAGGTGTAGGAATGCCAGTGATTGTCTCTGGAAAAACGGTAGAGGACCCGATCTCCATACCGCATCGATTGACAGACAAACATCTCGGCCAGGCTTTGATAAGACACGCCCAGAGTATATCATAGGAATTATATTTTATGGAAAATCCTGGTTATTCAATCATAAAAGGTCGATAGTCCCCTCCACCCACACCATTGACGATTGACCAATAACCATTGGCTATTCACGCAATGAAAGTCTTAGGACTAACCGGCGGAATCGGTACGGGCAAGAGCACAGTGGCAACCTTGCTCCGCGAGTTTGGGGCGAAGATCGTTGACGCCGACCAGATCGCCCGCGAAATCGTTCGCCCTGGTCAATCGGCATGGCAAGGTATCGTCGACACCTTTGGGCCACATATCCTCAAAGCGGATAAATCCATCGATCGAAAAAAACTCAGAAAGATCGTGTTTAAGGACAAAGGAGCGAGGAGAAAACTCGAGTTGATTACCCATCCGAAAATCAGAGTGACGGCCCAAGAGAGGATAAAAAAATTAGCCGCTGAAGGGGCAGAAATCGTCGTCTACGAGGCCCCATTGCTCTATGAGAACAAGGTCCACCTCTGGATCCGTCCCGTGATTCTTGTGGCCTGCGATTCAGCGACCCAGAAAAAAAGGCTCCATGATAGGGATGGTCTGAGCGCAAATCAGATTGAACAGCACTTAAAGGCTCAAATGCCACTGGAGGCGAAGAGGAAACTCGCCGACTTCGTTATCGAGAATGTTGGTGACTTAGAAGACCTACGAAGACAAGTAAAAGAGGTCTGGGAAAAGATCACAGCTACTTTACGCGTTCCAGGTACTTCCCCTCCGACGGGTCCACGCGAACCCGATCCCCAGTCTTAATAAAGGGCGGAACTTGAATCGTGACCCCGGTCTCCATTCGAGCGGGCTTGTAGGACGAAGTCGCAGTAGCGCCCTTCATAATTGGCTCCGTCTCCAGAACTTCAAGCTCCACGACTGATGGCGGATTAATTCCCAGGGGCTTTCCTTCAAAAAATTCTATTTCCACGACCTGATTAGGAAGAAGGTAGGACAAGAGATCCTCAATCTCTTCGGCCGTCAATGTAATTTGATCGTAGGTCACGGTATCCATAAAGGTATGAAGGTCTTTCTCCCCATAGAGGTACTGCATCATTCGGGTTTCCAAAGTGGCACGCTCAACCCGGTCCTCAGACCGGAACCTATGCTCTGAACCCAATCCCGTCTTGACACTCTTGATCTTGGTCTGTACTAGTCCCCTCTTGTTGCCGGGAGTGATATGCGTCACCGAGGTCACACGGTAAAGCTCCCCGTTGTGGACGATTACCATCCCCGTCCTGAGCTGTATGGCGTTAATCATTATTCATCTCCAAGTCGCTAATCGTCAAACGTCAATAGTCAAAATTCGTTGGAAATACAATCGATGGTGGCCCTCCCCAGTTTGTGAAAATCAGGCATAAAGACCCCGCCAGAGCATAGCCTGAGATACCCGACGGATCCCTATCATCAGCGCTGCGAGCCGCATATCCACATGTTTTTTTTTGCTCATCTGATTCACTTCATGAAATGCTCGGACTAAAATTTCCCTGAGTTTATTGTTCACCTCTTGCTCATCCCAAAAGAAGTTTTGCAGATCTTGGACCCACTCAAAATAGGAAACGATGACCCCGCCTGCATTGGCCAGGATGTCGGGGATAACAAAGATTCCCTTATCTCTAAGGATCTCGTCAGCCTCTAGGGTGGTGGGGCCATTGGCTCCCTCCGCTAGGAGGCGGCAATTTAAGCTGTCCGCATTATCAGCTGTGATTTGCATCTCGCCCGCAGCCGGAATCAGAATGTCGCATTTCAGTTCAAAGAGATCACTCCCGGAGATCTCTTCGCCTTTTGAAAATCCCTTTAGCCCCCGGTTCCTGGCCTTATAAGAGATCAGATCATCGATTGGCAGACCTTTTTCATTCCGGAACCCGCCGGATCGATCACTGACAGCAACGATCTTGACTCCAAGATCGGCCAGATCCTTGGTCGCTACCATACCTACATTACCGAAGCCCTGGACCACAGCGCTGCACCTTTGAAGGTCAAGCCCCAGAAGTTTAGCAGCCTCTATTACCATATAGACTACCCCTCGGCCCGTAGCCTCTCTTCTCCCTAGGGTGCCCCCTATGCTCACCGGCTTCCCTGTGACGACCCCGGGGACCGCATGACCTTTGTGCTGACTGTAGGTGTCCATTATCCAAGCCATCACCTGTTCGTCGGTTCCCATGTCCGGGGCAGGAATGTCTACCTCAGGTCCAATAAAATTCATGATCTCGGCCGTGTAGCGCCGGGTCATGCTCTGGACCTCGTTGCGTGATAGATCTCTGGGATCGCAGGCAATCCCGCCTTTCGCCCCACCTAAGGGCAAACCCATCAGAGAGCATTTCCATGTCATCCACATGGCCAGGGCGGAGACCTCCCCTAGGTTCACTTCGGGATGGTAGCGTATCCCCCCTTTATATGGACCCAGGGTATCGTTGTGTTGAACGCGGTAGCCAGTAAAAACCTTGACGCTCCCATCATCCATCCTGGTAGGAATGCTGACAACTAAAGCGCGATCAGGCCTCTTTAGCCTTGTGCCAACATTTTCGTCCAGCTTTAATTTTTCAGAGGCAATCTC
>JAZFYO010000203.1:0-3463 GCA_036443615.1 Binatia bacterium
AAGCTGTTTAATGGTTGTGATCCGGTCGCTGAATTCTTTTAACGTCCCTAAGGAACTTGGGCCGACATCGATCAGAATCGAAAATAGAGAAAAGCCAAGCCTCTCTTTCTCCTTGCAGAAGCTCTCCTCCCAATCTCCGCTCACCTGGCATTCACCATCGGTAATGAAGACGATGTCTCCCTCCTTATAGCGTGATTTTTTAAGGCACTCCAACGCCGCGTCCAGAGGTTTCTCGAAATCAGTCCCCCCGCCGGGAAAGTACTCTGCCAGATCCATGACCCTTTCCATTTCAACTCCGTACCGTTCCTTGGGGTTCAGGTCGAGGACCTGAAGGGGCGTATCCTCGGAAGAAAAGCAGATGGAGCGGAATAGCCTGCGCTGGCGGCGGGCAATTTCCAGAAGGGTAAGGGTAACGGCCTTGGACCAAATCTCCTTCTCCCCGGCCATTGAGGAGCTGCCATCCAGACAGACCACCATGGGCCCTTTGCCCTTCTCTTCGATCCCTCTCAGGGAGTATTGGAGGAGTTCCTGATCGAGGAGGCGGCGGTGGAAGTCTTTGCGCAAGACCCGGTGGTGGAGCGTCATGAGCTCGTGTGGGAGGAGGTGATTGAGGGAATTTCCCCTTTCCACTTCTAAGATCTCCTCACTGGAGCGCTCGAAAGCCTTCTTGCGCAGGGCCAAGGCATGGAACTTCATCCGGCCCACCATCCGTGCCAGCTTTTTGAGTTTTTCGTTGCCCGCGAGCCTCTTGCCCAGCTCCAGCTTGCGCCCGGGCGGGGAGCGGTAGCCGGTCCCCAGGGTCAAGCTCCAGCGCTCCGCCTCCTCTGCTGCATCGTCAAGCTGCTGCGCGACCTTGATCGCCTCCGCTTGAAATCGGGTGGTCGCTTGCTTCTCGACCTGCTGAAGGTCTTCCTTCAATCTACTTGCCTTCTGCCTGAGAATGGCCTCGGCGCCGTCGGCTTCACCCTCCAGCATGTCCTTTGCCTTTCCCAGGTTTTTCTTTGCCTCGCTGGAGAGGCCTTTCTCGGAGAGTTTTTCAGCATTGTCCAGCTCCTCTCTCTTTTCCCCTGCAATTTCTTGTTGTTTTTTCAAATCCCATAGGTCGAGCATGTCGCGGCGATTGAGGACCTTTTCCGATTTCAGCAGTGCGAGGATCCGCTCGCCCAAGAGAAGGGTGCAGAGTCCCGCCTTGGCCTCGTCGAGCAGGGTGAGCTCGCGGAGGATGCGGTAGAGATCGCCCTGCTGAAGGGCCCTGAGCAGGGTGCGATTGAAGAGCGCGCTCGGAAGGACCGCTTCTTCTTCCAAGAAGATGACATTGTACTTGAAGAGCAAGCAGAAGAGGTCCTGAAGAAGGGAGGGAAAATGCGGGAGGAAAGTAGTCCCGGTTTCCTCCAGTGTATGTAGCGACGAAGATTCGGAACGCATTTTTCCATAGACCTGGCGATCATAGGAGTCGTTTTCAATCCAGCAGTCGTGTTGCGGAAGAGGTGGGAGGGGACTTTTCTTTTGTGGGGGCTTTTTTCTTTTTGGCGACACTAAAATTTTTCCAGCATCTGTTGCTGCATCCCTTCGATCTCTTCTTTGATGGGTCCCACCTTCTCCAGCGGCCTGCCGAGTTTTTGGGCCTTCTCTATGATCTGATCGACCTTGAGCAGTATGTTGCGCAATTTGGTGTGGACCTCGATCAGGGCGTGGGAGCGCATCTCGCTGGTCTCCCATGGACGCATGGCATAGTCGCGGATCTCCCTTGATTGGTAGAGGAGTTCATTGATTTCCGCTTCATAGCCGAAGACGAGTTCGTGAATGGTCGAGTGGACCTCCGGCCGCTCTCCAGGATCCCGCCACAGAGCGTGTTCGAGAAAGAAAAGGTCTTTTTCCGAGACGCTTTCCTCTCCTGTTAGATAAGCATGGGCCTGGAGTAGAGATAAGGACTGACGATAGCGGCGGTCCGAGGGCTTGATGTTTTTCTTTCCCAATTCCCTACGGATATCTGCGATTGTCCGGTAAATGTAATCCGGTATAGCGGTTTTCAGGGCCTGCGCCTGCAGCGTGCGGAGCTCCTCCAGAGTAATGGTAGTCTTCTCCGCTTGCGGAGAGATCTTCAGCATCCTCAGAAAGCGGAAATCCTCGGCAATATAGTCGACAACAAACCGAAGTAGGAATCTGTCATAGAGGGCCATGAGCTCGTCGTCCTCCGGCAGCTCGTTGCTGGCTCCGAATAGGGACAGAAGGGGGACGGAGACGATCTCTCTTCCGTTGTGGAAGGTACGCTCGTTGATGATTGTCAGGATAGCGTTCAAGATGGACGAGTTGGCTTTGAAAATCTCATCGAGAAAGGCGATGTGCGCCTCGGGGAGTTTGTGCAATGTGACCCTTCGGTATTCATCCTGCTCCAGTGCCTTGAGGCTGACCGCGCCGAAGACCTCTTCAGGCGTGCTGAAGCGTGTCAGGAGCCACTGGAAGTAGTTTGCGCCATCAATACGGCGGCATATCTCATCGGCGAGCATGGATTTTGCGGTACCCGGCGGGCCGATGATTAAGACATGTTGAGAGGAGACTAGGGCGGAGAGGGCTCCGTCGATAAGATCGCCCCGTTCTAGAAAGATCTGTTTCAGCTCCTCGCGGATCTTTGCTAATTTTTCCTGGGCCGTCATGCTTTGCTCTAATAACAGAACAACCGTAGCAAAAGGGCCGGCGGGAAACAATGTCTGGTCGGTGATGGGCCCGCTAGCGGATCTCTGAATCGGGGGAGAGTGTCAGGGATGGCCATGGCCTACGGCCCGGCCCTTAATTCAATCTAAACCCCGCCTCTTGAGGCGAGCACAAAGCCGATGGGGTTTCCAAAGGGGAGAAGCGGCAGCTCTCCCCATTGGTCGAACACGGGGATTCAAACCCCGTGTTCGATATAACTTGATAAAAACAGGGTGCTTGGGGGGCGTGACAATTGTTTGTGATAGCGGTATAAGGTGGGGTACAGGCTAGGGTAATTGCATCAGCGAGGGAATTTGGGGAGATCTGGTCATTAGGGAGGTGAAGCTATATGCCGATCATCACAATTTTCCGTGGCGCGTTTAGTGGCGGTCCAGAGATCGCCGAAACTGTAGCTTCGCAATTGGGCTACCGGAGTGTGAGCCGGGAGGTGCTTGCCGAGGCAAGCCGTCGATATGGGATACCTGAAACGAAGTTTACAGAGATCATAGAGACAGAACCCAGTTGGTGGGAGAGATGGCGGGAGAGCCTGAGGCTCTACCGTATTGCGCTCCAGGCGGCTATGTGCGAGGTCGCCGAGGGAGGGGACTTGGTTGTCTACCACGGTCACATGGGCCATGAACTCATGCCCGGCATCCGCCATGTTTTGAAGGTGTTGCTCACTGCAACCATGGAATATCGGATCGAGCAGGTCCGGTCTCGAGAGGGACTTGATGAGGCAGCGGCCCGGCGCTACATCGATCAGGTGGACAAG
>JAZFYO010000204.1:0-5004 GCA_036443615.1 Binatia bacterium
GGGTCTCCCGTACGAGGTCATGCCCTCAGGGGCCGGGCACGACGCCATGCAGTTGGCAAAGATCACTCGTGCAGGTATGATCTTTGTGCCCAGCATGAGGGGGATCAGTCATAGCCCTATGGAATGGACGTCCCCAAAGGATATCTGCCTGGGGACCCAGGTCCTTCTGGACACCATCATGCGAGTTGCCAATGAAGCGCTCTGATTCGAAGGTGGCCCGGCTCTTGAACGGGCAGCAGATTCGCCAAAACCTTGAGCGGTTTTGCAAGGAGATTCGTAGACAGCACGGCTTTTCCGAACACCTTGCCTTTATCGGGATTAGGACCAGGGGTTTCTATATAGCTAGACGGTTATCCGAGATAATTAGAAGAGTCGAGAGGAAAGAGATCCCAGTGGGGGAATTGGACATCAGCCTTTACCGTGACGACCTGAACACCCTGCTGCCTGAAGGAAAGGTTGGCGCTACACAGATCCCGTTTAACATCACAGGGAAAACCATAGTCCTTGTGGATGATGTCCTGAACACGGGCCGAACCGTCAGGGCAGCGGTGGATCACCTAATGGATCTGGGAAGGCCGAGGGTGATCCATCTGGCTGTGCTCATTGACCGTGGAGGAAGGGAGCTGCCTATAGCCGCCAACTTTGTTGGTAAGTCGATCAAATCCTCCTCGGGGAAGGATGTCAGGGTGAGGCTTAAGGAGGTCGACGGTAAAGACGAGGTGATTATCAGCCGGTGAGCTTGCGGTGGGGCTGTGTTGAGTTTTCGTTGCATATTAAGACATTTTCTTTGTAGATTCTGAGCGTTTTCGCCTGTTCAATTATTTTCTCCGCGTCCTCCGGCAAAAGCAATCTATCTTCCACCATAGATCTGGACTCCTGCCTGGTATTCTGGACATAGTGATCATGGTTCTCGTACCTCTCTTCAACCGAGAGCCTTGGATCACCGCTCTTTACCCTTTCCTCTTTTGTCTCTGCGAAGGGGATAGTGGAGCCAAGGAGGCCGCATAATTCGTCTTCCGCCTGTCCCTCACGCTGGAGGTTCCAGCCGGTGTGTGTGGCCAGAGGAACACGGATGGCGGGCAGACGAATTCCCGCCACCTCGTTACCGTCTGCATCAACCTTAGGGACCAGGATTGTGTAGGCACCGTTTTTTATCTGCCTGGGGTGATAGCTGATCTTTCCTTTTCGCAGATTTGGGCCGTAGTCTAAAAAGAGCTGGCGGTTGTAAAGACCTGTGAATCGGACTCCGGGAATTTTGGGAAAGCCAATGGCCTTTTGGTATGGATGTACCAGCGTCCCGTCGGATACACGGGGGATCTGACTGGGTGGAGGCAGAGTACCCTCATTGGCCCAACGGTCCATAGCCACCATGAGGGCGCGTAGCGCATCACCGATAGGCATGGAGTTGGTAAGCTGCTGGCAGTTACTCCTCTTGGATGTGGAGCCGAAGGGGGCGTTGTGCTGTGTGCTCGCTATCGCATATATACGCACCTTCCTGGGGATCGGGATATCCTTGCCCCTTCCGTTGGTGTGGGCTAGGGCGCCTCTCTTCTGCCAGTATTCGGTAGAAGTCTGGGTGTGGATAATCAATGGATCGATCCTGGGACGCTTGAGGATCCCATCCTTTTTTCCTGTTTGAGGGTCTTTCAAGATATTGTAGGCGAAGGGGAAGAGTTCGGGCTCAAGCTGGTTTGTATGCTGTTGGGATGAGGTAACGGGGCGAGCGAATTCATAGTTCAAAAACATCCTCCCCCCCCCGGCGGCATGAGGGGAGATTGCCTCAAAGACCTGTCTATGAGACTCATCCTCATTGAACCCGTGGTAGACGGCATCCCTGAGAAATCTCCCGCTTTGCGACCGGCCCCAGGCGTAGGCCCTCTTGATGCCGGTCTTGTCGTTGTTTGCTGCCAGGGGATTGGGGTTACCAAGGGCGTCTCTGATCTCGTATCGTAGGAAAGAGATGAGATCCCGAACAGCCGCAAAGCCCAATCCTAGGACCAATGGATTCTTCGCTTGATAGATAAACTCGTAGATGGAGCCAGGTTTATATCCAGTGAGAACACAGAGATCCGTCGTGCTCAGTCTGATCTCAAGCTCGCCTGCTTTTTTGCTGCAGGTAGCGAACTCCCAGGCGGATCTTGGTACCGGAATGCGGCGGCCGTAAGATTTCTCCCGCACGGTCAAAGAGCACTGGGACTTATCCAGAGTCGCCGCTTCGTAGCTCTGGACCCTCTCGTCTACGCTCAGGGGCTGGGAGAATACTCCTTCCTTGGTCACAACGATCTCAGTGCGAACCGTGCCGATGATCTTCTTTCCATTGTCGGTGGCGACCGGGACTCCCAAAATGAGAAAGTTGCCCTCCGGAATCAAATCACCCTGCCATCCCGACCAAACGATTGTGTAGCCCTGGCGCATCAGGAACCCGTTTCCTGTATGCTCGATAAGCGTGGGATCGTTGCATTCTGGGGCGTCGTTGAGAAACATAAGGATACGTTTACTGCCCCGGTTCGGGGGTTCATAGAAGATCTTCCCATTGCCCTGATTCATATCGACCGGCTTTAAGATATAGATGTCGGTCCAGTACTCGACCCTGCCGTTATGATTTCTTGGGGCTTTATCCAGATTTACTATCTTCTTGTTCAGAGGGCGCTTCGGATCCACCTCTCCGTATGCCCTCCCGATAAGCCTTTCGTAAGCCCCGGTGACAGGAAAGTCGTAGCCGTTGGCTAGGTGTTCTCTTGCTGAGATGACGATTTTGGTAATCATTGCCGCGCCGTTCTGCCTGCTCGTAGCATGACTGCTTGTGTCAAGTTATATCGACCACGGGGTTTGACCCCGTGGTCGACCAAAGGGAAGAGCTACCGCTTCTCCCCTTTGGAAACCCCATCGGTTTTGTGCTCGCGGCAAGCCGCGGGGTTACCCAATAATCTAACAGGTGTCGGATTGAATGGCTGTGACAGACTATTGTCAACCTCGGTACAAGATGTACAAGAATTCACAGGATAGTTGCAAGGACAGTGATAGTTGTTATAGAAGTTCCTGATCCAGTCCCACGGGTAGTTTTTTCAAAGGAGTCAGTTACGAAATATTTTATCAGGGTAGTCAGCAATTCATCAGCGTGTTTACTGTTCGGCCTCTTTCTAAGAGTCAGCGTAGAGGAGTGGCCGGGTGCCCTCCTTGACCAGGACAAGTAGGAAGGCTCTATGACCCGCTACGCTTTGCGCCTAGTGGAAGACCAACTGCAGGGTGGCGCCGCATCTCCGGCAATGCTCCCGGCAGCAAATCGTGTGATATACGTCGTGGATGGCGAGGTCGTTGCCACTGCGGGGGGCAATGTTAAATCTATTACTACCAATACCGCCTGGTACGGCGCCGGTCCTTGCACTATCGCTTGTGGTGCGTATGGGGCACGGCTGTGGCGCTGGGAGCTTGTGAGTCACCCTGTGCAACACGATGGCTTGCCCGTCTGGGATGCTGTCGCCTCAACTGAGAAACTGTCGCACGAGGTTACGCTGGAACCCCATAATCAGTATCTCATGCGTTGTGATCGGGTCGATTTTTCTCCGGGTCAGATCACTGCTACGCATACGCATCCGGGACCGGGGATTCGCTGTCTGTTGTTCGGCGAGTTTACGGTGCAGGTGCATGAAAAACAGACTGTCGTTCGTCCTGGGGGGGCCTGGTTCGAAAGGGGACCGGATCCAGTTTTCGCCGTAGCATCAGACACCGAGCCGGCCACGTTTGTACGGGTGATGATCCTGCCAAGGGAATTCAAAGGCAAGCGTACGATCCGTCTGGTTAGACCGGAAGATCAGGAGAAAAGATCCCAGAAGTACACGATTTTTCTGGACGAGGAGATCGATCTCTAGGTCCGAGCCATCCCTTATCCTTCTTTGACACATGACTGGGCAAAAGGAGGGCGCGCTCCATATTGAGCCGCCTCCGAGGCCGCCTCGTATGCCCTGGAGGAAGCAAGGCTAAGGACCGATGGGAAAACCTTAGGCGGAAACGGCCGCGGTTAGAGGGATTCACCCACGCACCGGGTCAGTGGCGTAGACGGCTCAAGATATGGATGTCTTCTTCTGGTCGGACCGAGAGTCGTCGCGAGGCTGAATTAGCTCTCTGAGGAATTCCCGCAGCTCTTGGTGGCGGGTCCACATCGACTTGTACACGATCCGGCCCGTCATGTCGACGACGTAGACCATGTTCGGCAGTCTGCCGAATCTGCGATGTGCCGCCTCGTCCATCCCATCCATCAGGACCGGCATTTCCACCTTCTTCTGCCGAATCAGGAGTCTGGCGTTGGCGAGTTTTTCCTCCATGGTCGTGGGCTGCTCGTAGCGCCAGAAGCGCGCTTCGCCCGCATGAGGTTCACGAACGTAGATTGTGAAAAATACGATGGGATCGCCTCTGAAGTCTCGGCGAATATTTTCGATGGGCTCGACCGAGCGCCTGTAGGGCGCTCATGTCACCGCCCCGAATTCCAGCACCAGGTACTTTTTGCCGATGTAATCTCGCAGACGGACGTCTTGGCCGTCAGTCGTCTTCAAGACAAGATCGGGGATCTCATCACCCAAGAGGGCCCGCATCTGGAATTGCTCGTAGACCTTCTTGTGGACACCGCTTAGCTTGAGCTTGAGCATCCGGAAGACGTTGGTGTCGATAAACGCAGTCCAGGCCTTCGGCGGAACCCAATCGTTATTCTGCTTTGGCGTCATGACACGCTTTTGGCTTAACCCGCATTAGTGATCATGTCAAACGGAGATGGCCTTCAAATCAAGTTATATCGAACACGGGGTTTGAATCCCCGTGTTCGACCAAAGGGAAGAGCTGCCGCTTCTCCCCTTTGGAAACCCCATCGGCTTTGTGCCCGCCTCAAGAGGCGGGGTTTAAATTGACTCAAGGGCGTACCAGACGTAATAGAATCACTGTGGCAGGACACAGCCTATTCCCCTGAAACCTCCGCGGTGCGGGGTAGCATCAGCACTGCCATAAATATACAGG
>JAZFYO010000205.1:0-9449 GCA_036443615.1 Binatia bacterium
CGCACCGTTTCCCTGGATGGCGGCCAGATCGGGGATGCGTTTGATATTGACCAGGCAGCCCGGCTCCTCTTTGTACTTGATGTCCACCAGGACATCGGTGCCGCCGGCGATGACCTTGGCCTGGTCGGCGTATTTTGCCAGCAGGGAAAGTGCCTCGCTGATCGTCTTGGGTTCGAAATAATCCATGCTCATTGCCCCCAGTTGAATGTATACGCTACGGGAGTGTCAGTTTCTCCGTGCTTCTGAATGTTGTCTTAGCTCAGTCTCTGACTAGATGGCAAGAGATGAAGACGTAAGCACCATAGGATGAGGGCGAAAGGATAAAGGCGAAGATCCTGGGGTCGGGGCTTAACATTTGACATTTCCGATAATCCGAATATCAACCGAAGCAGTCAATCGATCCATGCAACGATTCATCTTTCTAAAAAAACAAAAGGCAGCAGCGGCCTGGCTGCCTCGTCCCGGTGCCTTAACCCTGTGGGTCGTTGGTCCCAAAAAAATTAAAGTGGCCCGTAATCTAGTCGATTTTACGCAGACTTGTCAATTTGGGGGCAGCTACGTCATAAGACGTACTTTCCAGCTTTCGGGAATTCCCGAAAGGCCGTAAGGGCTAGTTTAAACTCACTAGACACCCTTTAACTCGAGTAGTTTTTCTACTAACCTTATTTTTGGGCTGCATTGATCATTGAGGTCGATCAAGCCTGTCCGATTAAGGTGTCCGGATTGGACCAAGGGCGTTGAGGAAAACTTTGTATGCTAGAGGAGGGATGTCCAAATGCGTAAGTGGGTGATTGCCGGCATCGTGTTGCTGTTCGTTGGTGCGATCGTTGCTCTGTCCATATTGAATCTAAACTCATTGATCAACCGGAATAAGGATTATCTTGTCAATCAAGCCGAACAGGCGCTGGGGCGGAAGGTTTCGGTTGGAGAGGTGGCGGTGTCCCTAAGGAACGGTATCGGGGTCCGGCTCAACGACTTTTCCCTGTCCGATGACACGTCCTTTTCTTCGGGTGACTTTATTCGTGCCAGGGGTCTTCAACTGAACCTAAAGCTCTTGCCTTTGTTGACCAAGGAGATCCAAATTAAACGGTTGATCCTTCACGATCCTGTCATCGGAATCATCCGGGATAAAAAAGGCAACTTCAATTTCTCCAGCATCGGAAAGAAAGGGAAAGAAAAAGAGCGAGCGGCCACAAAAGAGGACCGGGAACCTTCTAAGAAAAAGGTAGCTCCTCTACCCCTACTGGTCAGTCTCGTCGATATTTCTGGGGGAGAGGTGCACTACCTGGACCGAAAAGAGGGGGTAGACCTGCGAATAGAACAGATCGACCTTCGAGTGAAAGACTTGGATTTCGACAAGCCTTTCTCTGTGAACTTGACGGCAGCTCTGTTTTCAAAAAGGCAGAATTTGAAGATTAAAGCGCGAGTGGGCCCCCTTCATCCCGAAGCCGATTTTAGCGAGGTCCCTCTAGAGGGCGAGATCAAGGTCGACCCCATAGATTTCGGCAAATTGAAATCTGCCGTTCCGAAGATCAAAGCCATGTTGCCCGAAGGTTTGGACCTGACGGGGATATTGAGGATCAAGGATGCGCAGCTGAAAGGAACACTAAAAAAACTTGAGCTCAATGGAGCCTTGGAAGGAACTGATGCCACCATCAACTTTGGAAAAACCTTTAAAAAAGATTCCGGGATTCCACTAGTTTTTTTTATCGACGCTCAGTACGCCAACAATACCGTGTCCTTCCGAAATGCCAAAGTACAGCTGCAAGGGCTAGAGCTTACCGGCAAGGGAAACGTAACGCTGGGAAAGGCACCGTCTCTTAATTTGTCAGTAGACTCCAACCAGTTCTCTTTAAAAGGTTGGGAGAAAATCGTTCCCCTCGCTCAAAACTATCAGCTTTCAGGTAACGCACGGATCCAGGCGAGCGTGAAGGGAAAGTTAGTGAAAGGCTCCGTGCCTCGAATCAAGGGGGCCCTGGCCCTTTCGGGAGTCAACGTCAAACCACCCCAATTCCCCAAGGCCCTCAAGGACCTGAGCGCCAAAATAAACTTCACTGGTCAAAAGGCCAACCTTAAAGAAGCGACGTTGAGCCTGGGGAGATCCCGGATTCGCCTGGAAGCTGAGATCAAACGTTTTTCTCCCTTCAATGTTTCCTACAAGCTCTCCACTCCCGAAATATGGCCGGCTGATTTTCAAGCTGCGCTACCCCAGGAGCGGAAGGCCGATGTCATCAAGGATCTCAACAGCATGGGACAGTTGAGCGGCAAGAACGGCAACTTCAACTATCAGGGAAAAATCACTTCTGGTCAGGGGACCCTCTATAACATTGGTTATAAGAACCTTGGGGCAGGACTTGTCCTGAAAAACAATGTTGCCGATATTCGAGCTTTTCGGGTAAAGGCCCTTGGCGGGTCACTGCGGGCTCAGGGAACCTACTCCTATGGGAAACGCGTACCGAGTTTCTCTCTTGCCAGCAAAGTTCGAGGACTCGACCTCAAAGAATTATATCGCTCTTTGGATCCCAAGGCACAGCAGGATATTCAGGGGAACCTCAATGCCGACTTAAAGGTGTCAGGAAGCGGCAAGGACTGGAACGAGATCGAACCCCGTCTTAGAGGTCAGGGAAAAGCAGAGGTTCTAGAGGGCGCCCTTCTCAATTTTAACCTCGTGGAAGGAGCGATTTCCGGAATCACCGGTATTCCCGGTCTCGCTTCTCTCATCACCCCACAGGTTCGGGAAAAATATCCTGAGACGTTTCAGTCCAAGGATACGAAGTTCAAGGAGTTAAAAGGACTCTTCAGTATAGGCGAGGGTCGGATAAAGGTGCAAGATCTTCGGATCACGGCCGCAGATTATACCGTGCAGGGTAATGGCCGGGTTAATTTCGATCGCGATGTGGATTTTCGTTTCTTGATGCTTCTTTCACAACGGTTGTCTGACGACCTGGCCCACGCCGCGAAGGAAGTCAGGTACATCTACAACGAGAAGAACCAATTGGAAATTCCCTTTGCCCTGTCCGGGAGACTCCCTAACGTCAGGCCGAAACCGGACTCCAACTATATGGCCAAACTGATTCAGCGAGGGATGGTCAGCAAAGGAGCAGAAGAGCTCTCAAAAAGGATCTTCGGAGATAAGAAATCGTCGTCACCAGAGGATTCCGCAACCAAGGATTCAGTGGAGGACCTCATCCGCAAGGGATTGGAGGGCCTTTTCGGGCGCTAAAACGGAAAAAACTTACAGTGTAGGCAAGGGGCTCAGGGCTGCTAGAACTTCAGCCTTTCGATAGTTTCCGAAAGGCCGAAGTGAGAAAAAAGACAGCTTCCCCTACCCTCCCGTGAACTGGCCCATAAGGATGATTTTATCGCCCTCCTTCACCTCGCTCTCCAGGGTATGGTTTATGCCCAGAAGGGCGTTGTTCACGGCGATTTCTAAATGCTCGCTCAGGGCGTCGGTGCCCTCATGCCAAAGGGCCTTGTCCAAATCAGGGTACTGGGCGCTCAGGTGTTTGAGCACCGCCCGTACCGTGTCGCCGGGGGAGGCATCGACTTCCGCGTGCCTGCGGTCGCTTCCGTCGCCGCCGACAAACCTGGTGGCCCAGGCCATAAGTTCAACCTTTACTTTAAATACTGGCTCGCTCATTCGGCACCCTTAGGCGCTGGCCTCTAGATTCTTGCCTCTGAAATACAACGGAACAACTTCAACAAAATTTATCGCGCCAAGAAGCCAAGAGCGCAAAGAATCAAAACCGAATTTCTATGATTCAAATCCGAAATTCCAATTTTGAAATTCGAAATAATACCCAAATTCAAATTACCAAAATCTTAAACTATTCAATTCGATAGTTTTGAAGATTAGGAATTATGTCATTTGAATTTGTTTCATATTTCGGATTTCGTGCTTCGAGTTTTTTGTTCTCCTTTCTTGGCGTCCTTTGCGTCTCTGCGCGAGTTATCGCTTTTCCGACTCCGCAAACCTAATTTCAACGGAACATTTCAAATATCTTTGGCTAGGTTTTCACCTTGGCGCCCCAGAGGGATTCGATCACCTCTTCGAGCTCAAGCGAACGGAGGGTTTCGGGCGTGGGTCTGCCGGATTTACGGTCGTAGCCAACCGTTTCGTACCAGATGTCGAGCATCTCCTCCCAGTGGTCCAAGATCGAAACGCCCGCAATCGGTCCATCAACGGGGGTTGAACCATAGCGTTTGGATGGCTTCTCAACTTCGGGGCCTATGCCACAACGAAGATTAAACGCACGCAACAATGCGGCCGTTCGCCTGCCGTTCCGGTTGGCCTCTTCCATCCTGATATCCCAGCCCGTGGCCGCCTCTACCGATCGGCAAAGGACATGCATCGAAACCCGTGTGGTAAAGGCGCAGGAGCCCAAAGAGTCTTCAAAGTTCCTCCGCCCTCGGAGCACGCCGACCTGCCTGGGAACGGCCTTCGGGTCCTGAGGCTCAATCCGGGCGGGCAGGCCGTACTCAGAGGGGAGGACAGGAGGAGCAGTATCCAGGGTGCCTCCGCTGCCGGTGCAGGTGTCGAGCATCTCCTCCCAGCGGGAGCGGTGATCATGTCCCCGTGGGGTATTGCCGACTTCGGTGTAGATGGCGCAATCGGCACCCTCCCCTCCAAGCTTTTCAGCTGCGCGTTTTACGCCGTCGGCCAGCAGATCTCCCAACCCTTCTCGCCGGCAAATCATCTGCAAAAGCCTGTTAGCGCCCTCCACATCGCCCCATTCAAGCCGAAAGCCGAGGTCTTTATCAGATAGATATCCCTTTTGCTGGCATTCCATCACCCAACCGCACAGCCAGCCGAACTCGTTCACATCCACACAGGCCCGATCCAGACGGGAGTTGAGCCAGGCGACCTCGGTGGGGTCAGTTGCCCCAATCGTCCAACCCGCGCCCGACCAGCCCTCGTATTCGGGCTCATCGACGATTTCACCCTTGTGCCGGCCCGAGCCGATAACATACATGTGGCAGTGATACATGCCGCACGCGCTGCACTGATGACCTCGATGGTCAAATCCCTCTCGGAGGTTTTTACCCTCCCATTTTTTCGTGTCGACACCTTCGGGCCAGAGATTGGTAGTGTAATTACGGATGGGCAGGGCCCCCATGCCATAGAGGTTCCGGACGCCGCCCAATGTGCCAAATTGGTAAAGTCCGCTGGTGGAGGCATCGGTCTTCAAGTTGTGGGAGATCTCATCGGCTGCGGCGAATAACGCCCTTGGATGAGCCGCCGCAATTCCTTTATTGCCTCGCTCTATGGCGACGGCCTTGAGCTTCTTCTTCCCCATGACGGCGCCGCAGCCATTTTTACTGGCGACATGGCCGTAGTCTCCTTGAATTGCCGCAAAGCGCACCAGGGTTTCCCCTGCGGGGCCGATGCTATATACGCTCAGGTTATGACCGCTTAACGCTGTCACCTCCTCGAGCGCCTGCTGGGTCTCCCAGGTATCTTTCCCCAATAGGAAGGAAGCATCGCGCAGCTCAACACCGTCGCTATGAACATGAAGATATACCCACTCCGGCGCTTGGCCCTGGATAATGATGGCGTCGAAGCCGCAGCATTTTAGATTCGCGCCAAAGAACCCGTTCGCCTGGGTGTTGGTCGCGCCGTTGGTCAAGGCGCCGCGGGTGACAACCGTGAGCCCGCCTGTTCCCCAGACGGGAAGGCCCGCAAGGGGTCCCGTGGCCATCACCAGACGGTTTTCAGGATGATCCCACCCCGCATCGGACGGCACTTCCTCCCAGAGAATTTTGGCGCCCAGGCCTGCGCCGCCGATCCATTTACGGCGGTCTTTGGCTTCAAAGGGCTCGACCCATGTGTTTCCCGATGAAAGGTCCACACGAAGAAGCCGGCCTGCATATGCGAAAATCGAATCGGGCAAGTAATCGCCTCCCTGGCTAAGATGAAACGGCAATATCCCCCGCCGGAATCGAGGGCTGTCCCAAAACCGTCTTCGGCAGCAACCGGCCCGCCGTCCCGGCGGCGAGGAAGGCGCGTTTGACGTCAAAAGGGTTAGTGCGGAGATGGTCTTTCCAATCGGAAAGATCCACTCCGGTATGGACAAGGCCCTTGAGCATCCCGACATCGTTCGTGGTCCAGATGTCGCGCGTCTTGCCCAACAGAATGGCCCCCACGACACGCCCGCCGCGGAAAAGCAGCTTCCGGTAGGCGGGCCTGTCGGCCTGGACCGCTTCAAAGACCTCGGCTTTCGGATCGTCCCAGGCGCCAAAGCTTGCGATCTCGAGATCAAGAACGTCGACGATGTTCATCAACAGGCTTCCCTCAAAGGCCGTATCCATACCGGCCATATTCGCAGCAGCGACGCGGCCGTGCTGCATGGCGGTGGGCTCGATGGCATGAACTACCCTCTCACCCGTTACGGCATCAGGGCCTTCGGCGATATCGCCGGCCGCAAAGATGTCGGTGACGCTTGTCCTGCAGTGATCATCGACCAGGATCCCGGAGTTGATCTCAATGCCTGAGCTTCTGGCCCATTCGATGTTCGGTCTGATGCCGGTAGCCATGATGACCAGATCGGCTTCTAGATCGGGACCCTTTTCAAATCGCAAAAGTTTGGCGCCGTTTTTATCTTCAATCGAGGATAGCTTCGTAGCCGTCCTAACCACCACGCCGCGTTCTGTCAGCCACTTTTCGACGATTGCCGCTCCGGTTTCATCAACCATCCGCGGCAATATCCTGGATTCAAGCTCGACCACCGAAAGCTTCGCGCCCCGGTTCACCAATGCATTCAGGATCGTAAAAGAAATAAAGCCAGCCCCTATCACGACCACGCGCGCATCTTTTCGCAGGCTAGCAGTGACAGCGCGCGCATGGGCCAGAGTCCAGAAGCTATGGACGTTATCGCCGTCTGCTCCAGGCACCGGGGCCTTGATGGGAGATGAGCCCGTCGCGATCAAAAGGCGGTCATAAGGAATCTCTCCGCCGCCTTTTAAGACGAGCTTCTTCGAGGCCACATCAATCTGCTGAGCGCGCTGACCGACCCTCGTCTCGACTTTGAGCTTAGCCAGCCGCGACGGGTTCGCGGTATAAACATGGGATTCCCCGATGCTTTGCGCCAGGTAATAGGGAAGAACCATGCGCGAGTATGGCGCTTCTTCTGAAACCAGGATTATTTCAGAATCCCCCTTGTCCAGTTCGCGCAGTGTCGTGATTGCGTTCCAGCCCGCGGTCCCCGCTCCGACGATGACATGCCGCGCCATGGCTAGCTCCCCCCCGCGAGCGGACCACCGGGCGCCTTTGTGCGCTCTGCCGCGAATGGGCCTACCCAGTCGGCCTTCTCCCCTTCTTCGTACAGAATTGCCCCGGTCGGACAGACCTCCGCACACGCAGGATTGCCACCGCACAAATCACACTTGACGGCCTTATGCGTGTCGATGTCGAAGAACATCGTCCCGTACGGGCAGGCAATGGTGCAGAGTTTACAACCGACGCAGATGTCATCGGCCACCACTTTTGCCCCCACGGGGGAGATCCCAATCGCCTCGACCGGGCACGCCGTGAGACACCACGCCTCATCGCATTGCAGACAGGTGTATGGAGCGTAGCTCGTGTGCCCCTCGAACGAGGAGACCCGAATCACCGACTTCGACGGCTGGAACGTGCCGGTCTGCTCGTAGGAACAAGCCAGCTCGCAACGCATGCAGCCCGTGCAGCGATCAGGAGAGATCTTGAGCAGCGAGCCCTTTAAGTTGTCTGTCTTCAAATTATCCATCGTGATCGACTCCTATGGTCGTGAACGTGCAAAAGCATCGTGAACGTGAGCGTGTCCGTGGTACTTGTTTCTGACTACGCGCACGATTTTCCTTGATCCCGATCACGAACACGCCTCTATACGCCGCCGAACCCCTGATCCTGGGCGCCGGTGGTTAACAGCCACGGATCTTTGATCTCTGTGGTGGTCGGTTGACCGTTGAGGACCCGTACAACCTCTCGCGCCGCGTGTGTCTGGCAGTCGACATAAGACTCGTTTGAATTGGCGGCGGTGTGGGCCGTGACGATAACGTTGGCAAGAGTGAGGATAGGATGGTCGCCGGGCATCGGCTCCGGGTCCGTGACATCGAGGGCCGCGCCGGCTATTTGACGTGCGACAAGCGCATCGTACAGGGCATCCGTGTCCACAAGGCCGCCGCGAGCACAGTTGATGAGGAACGCGGTTGGCTTCATTGCCGCAAACTCGGCCCGGCCGAACATTTTACGGGTAGCTGCCGTCAGGGGTGCGTGCAGGCTAATGAAGTCGGAGGTCCGGATAAGATCTTCCAGGGAGACGAGAGGCACGCGAAGGTCCTCCGCGACCTTGGAGTCCAGATAGGGATCGACGGCCTGGACCTTCAGCTTCAATCCCTCCGCGCGGGGAGCGACCTGCCGCCCGACGTGACCCAGCCCCACAATACCAAGAGTTTGCTCCGCGATGCGGGAGACGGGACCACGATAAGCTCGTAGCTCGGCGGAGTTGCGCCGCCAACGCCCCTCGTGGACGTACTCGTTCATGCGCACGAGCTTTCTCGCAACCGCAATCAGCAGGCCTATCGTCTGCTCCGAAACTTCGATAGCATTGCAACCCGCTGCGTTGCTCACGATAATGCCCTTCTCCGCGGCGGCCGCAAGGTCCATCCGATCCACTCCCACACCGGTCCGGCACACGATTTTACAGTGCCTGAGATGAGAGATAATCTCGCGCGTGAGAGGGATCGCGCCATGAAAGATCATTGCGTCGGCGTCGCGACCCGCCTCACCGACCTCCCCGTCGGTTTTTGGCCGCTCGATCACCAGCTCTGCATCGATCTCGTTCAGGATCGGCTTGATCAGGTTGACGGGGACCTCGTTGCTGCCACAGTAAACGACGCGATACCTGGGCACCTTTATACTCCCAAACCGTACAGGCGTGCCGGATTGTTCCAGAGGATCTTCTGCCGCGTCTCGGCGGACAATTTCTGGTTTGCGCTGAGCGCACCCACGGTCAGCTCCGGGAATTTGTCGATCGCATCGCTGTGCGGGTAATCGGTCGCCATCGTCAGGTAGTCCGCCCCGACGTGCTCCACAAAGCAGGGCACGAGCTCTTCACCTGCCTCGCAGCTCACCCAGCACTGGCGCTTGAAGTAGGAGCTGGGTTTTTCTTTCGTCGTCCGGGCGGAGCCGTGCGATTCGTGCTCCCAGTGCTCGTCCATACGCTCCAGCCAGAACGGGACCCAACCGCATCCGGATTCGAGGTAGGTGACCTTGAGACGGGGAAATCGCTCGAGCACGCCGTCCGCGCAGAAGTTGAGACAGGCAAGCATCTGTTCGAGGGGGTGACAGGCGATGTGGCGGCCGAATTCGCTGTAGCGATCCGATCCGGCCTGAGGCAGAACAGAACGGGCGCCCTCGTGGACGCAGACCGCAACCCCCAGGTCGGATGCCGCCTCGTAGATCGGGAAGTAGT
>JAZFYO010000206.1:0-2637 GCA_036443615.1 Binatia bacterium
TCGATGCTCATCTTATCGGGAATCGTGAAGATACACTTGTAGCCCTTGACCGCAGCGACAAGCGCGAGCGCCACACCCATGTTTCCCGAAGTCGGCTCAACGATCGTTCCACCGGCCTTAAGCAACCCCTTCCTCTCCGCATCCTCGACCATCGCGAGCGCGATCCTGTCCTTAACGCTGTGTCCAGGGTTAGACGCCTCCACCTTGGCGCAGATGGTCGCGGGGATTCCACCCGTAACACGGTTAAGGCGGATGAGGGGAGTATTTCCAGCGGATTCGAGGACGTTAGCGAAGATCTTCGACATTCGTTGCACTCCAGAATGGGGAACAACCCAAGAGTGATGACCTCTATGATAATCTTTGGCACAAACCCTTGCAATCCGACAGGATCTGTCCGGGTGTTAGCCTTCACGATTCCCCCTCCGCTGACCCTCGCCCCAGAGCCAAGTCGCTTGTGATCACTTTGAGTGCAACCGCGGGTGGTGCGCTAAAGTAGACGAGTGCCGATTACTAGCCTGCGCCGAGTTGGAAGGCCTCCCATTGGGGATGAGCCCAGGAAGCTCATTGCAATTAGGTTAGACCCCAGGTTTCTTGAATGGGTTAGAAAAACCGCAGCTCGGAAAAGACTGCCCTATCAATCATTGATCAACGACATATTAGCCAGAGAGATGAAGAACGCGAAAGGCGCCAGTTCCCTTACCAAATCGTTCGAGCAGGATATTGATCGACCAGCGCATCTGGAGTGAGGATAACCAGGCCATGGACGATGGCTTGACACACTAACATCCGGTCAAAAGGGTCTTTATGCAATGGGGGGAGTCGTGCCAAGTGCAGCGCGGAATCTTCGTCGAGTGGAAGCGGCTCGATCCCGTGCTGCTCTCGCTGGAATGGGATAAATCGCTCTGGCCGTTCCGGCAAAGGCAACCGACCAAGGGCGTATTTGATCGCAATCTCCCATGCAGAAACGGAGCTCAGGTAAATATCATTCGCGGGATCGACAAATGACTCACGGGCCCGCGATGAAAGTTCCGAAGCATCGGTGATTACCCACAAAAAGGTCGAGGTGTCTAAAAGGAGCTTCACACCTCCGTACCATAGAAAGAATTCAGCATCTCGGCCGGCAAAGGTTCGAAGAATTCGGGGGGGACCTTGACCTTACTCTTGGCGAGTCCCAACGGACGCTTGGCCTTACGACTTGGCGCGATCGGGCGAATCTCTGCGATCGGTATGTTTCTCTTGCACAAGAGGATCGACTCTCCCCGAGCAAGCCTGGCGAGGTACCGGGAAAGGTGCGTTTTCGCTTCGTGAATATTGAGCTTGATCATAGTTTACTTTTAGACTATATAGTGAACTGAGTCAAGCCCGTCCCGTGTGTGATCGAGGCCTCCTGTTCTTGCTTACGCCGTCAATACCTGCTTTTGAGCAAGTAGCTTTTCCACCATCTTTTTGGACTGGATCTTCTGGTAAATGGCAAGCGCCTCGTCCAGGAGCTGCATTCCTCGCTCCCGATCAGCGGGGCCATTACGTGACACGTACATTTGCCCCCACTCAAACCGGCACTTGGCTTCAAAATAAGGAAAGGGGTATTGCCTATGGATCTCCAGTGCTTTCTTGAAAGCCTCTTCCGCCTCTTGCCATTTCTTCTCGGCAGTGGTGACGATTCCCTCAGCCAGGTGCACCTCCGCCGCAAGACCACGCCAGTCCTCGCCATTTGAGAGGATCTCCTTGGCTCTGATTGACATTTACCGCTCAGAGAAATATAGCCTGGTTCATGCAAGTGAAGCCGTATTCGCAAGTGGTGGCGGAGTTTGTTCGTGGGCTGAGGCTGAACGAAATTCCCCCTGAGGTGGTCGAAATGGCAAAGGTAATCGTCCTCGACACTTTGGGTGTCGCCCTTGCCTCGTCAACTATGGACTTCGGGCATATGGTACTTGCAGTGGCGAACAATCTGGGCGGGTCGATGGAGAGCACCTTGTTCGGCACATCCCACAAGGTAGCCGCGCCCAACGCTGTCTTGGCTAATGGGACTTTGGCCCATGGCTTGGACTACGACGATACACTAGAGGAAGCTATAGTCCACACGGGTTGTTGCGCGGTCCCGTGTTCCCTGGCTGTTGGAGAGGCAACCGGGGCGAGTGGGCGCAGTGTATTGGAGGGGGTGGTGGCAGGAATCGAGGTGATGTGCAAGGTGGGGCTGGTGTCACCCGGGACCTTTCACGCACGCGGGTTTCATCCTACGGGTCTTTGTGCACCCTTTGGGGCGGCGGCATCCGCCGGTAAGTTATTTGGTCTTGACCAACCCCAGTTGATGGATGCGTTTGGCCTTTGTGGAAGTCAGAGTTCAGGTATCATCGAGTATCTCAACGACGGCTCCTGGAGTAAAAGGCTACACCCGGGTTGGTCTGCGCACGGAGGGGTCATAGCAACTCTTCTAGGGAGGCAGGGATTTCGCGGCCCTAGCACGGTTTTTGAAGGCCGTCATGGTTTTTATAAGGCCTTCGGAGGAGATAAGGAACATCACTTGGAAAGAATCGATGAACTGGGTAAGACCTGGGAGATTCCTCGTATTACCTTTAAATCCTACCCTTGTGGTTCGATATCCCATCCCTATATTGACTGTGCTCTGAAGTTGAGGTC
>JAZFYO010000207.1:0-3612 GCA_036443615.1 Binatia bacterium
TTAGCCATAACGAAGGCCAGCCCAGCACGAGTCGGATCCTCTGATCCGTGAGTCGATATGATCAGTATGCGCGCCATAATGAGATCCTCCTTCTTTTTATTTCTGGGTCTTTATCCATGAAAAGCTCATAAGTTTGAGATAAGAGACCAATACCACAGGGGAAAAAGTTGTCAATCATCACAGAACGCAATTAAACGACGCTTTAATTGAGTTTGGCACACAATTATCCTGAATCGATTAAAAAGTTGACAACCAAGAGATGGTCAAATAAGAGGGAACTTGTTGACCAGCATATTACATGTTAGGCGGCAGGTTCGTGCTGAAGAGAAGTAGAGGTGGAGAAACACAGCAAGTCAAAGCCACCGAGTACGGGCTTTTACAAGCGGCTCTTCGCTCGCTACTACGATCGACTCCAGTCGGATTACGAGGAGTACATCAGTCCTCGAAAGCGGACGCTTTTCGACGGGGTTTCTGGAACGGTCGTTGAGATCGGCCCTGGTACCGGAAGCAATTTCCACTACCTTCCGGCGGGTTGTCACTGGCTTGGGATCGAGCCGAATCCGTACATGCACGAGCCTCTGAGCCGCCGTGCCCGAGCGGCAAATATAGAACCGGAGCTCCGTACAATCGACAGCGGAAGGATTGAAGTCGAAGATTCGATCGCGCATGTTGTCATTTCGACACTTGTCCTGTGCTCGGTCCCGAACGTCGAGCGAGTTTTGGGCGAAGTTCTTCGGGTGCTCAGGCCCGGTGGGCGGTTCCTTTTCATCGAACACGTCGCTGCGGCGCCGGGTACGTCGTTGAAGTTCGTGCAGCAGGTACTGTGGCCAGCCTGGTACATTTTCGGGGATGGTTGCTGTACTAACCGTGACACGGGAGAGTATATCCGTAGAGCCGGATTCAAATTCGTTAGAATGGAAGAGTTCCGAGCTCCGAGGCCGCCGGTTCCTCCTTGGGTAAGCCCGCACATCATTGGTGAGGCGGTCCGGTGATTGATTGTAACAGGGAGACTTGAGCGCCCGAGTATACGATAACTGCTGGAATCCGTCTCACTCTAGCTCGTGCTGTACATCCGCCTTGGGTTTTCTTTGAGGATCCTGTGTTTGGTTTGTTCTGTGAGGTCTTCCCGAGCGAGGAATTTCCCGATGTTCTCTCTGAACTCCGAGCGGGGTTCGTGCGGGTAGTCTGAGGCGCAGAAAAGAATATCATCACGGAGTCCGTGGGCCACGGTTGGGATCGCTCGCTCCTCAAGCTCGCAATGTATGAAGATGCGTCCGCTTCTGAGATGTTTCGACGGTGAAACCTTCAGCTGAGGCACCTGGGCTTTGCGATGTTCATACTCCATGTCCATGCGCTCCATCAAATAGGGGACCCAGCCACAACCTGCCTCGGCATACGCAACCTTTAGACGAGGAAAAGCATCGAAAACCCCTCCAAACATCATACTTGTCATCTGAATCATCTGGCCGAACCCGTGGCTCAATGTGCGGACTTCAATCATCCTCTCAAGTAGATCCAGGCCTAAATCCTGAGTAGGGCCGGCGTGGACCGTAAGGATCGCGTTGAGCTCCTGTGCGGCTTCATATATAGGGAAGTATCTCTCGTCGCCAAATGGTTGGCGCAAGCCAACCGCAGGGAGGATTCCCCCAACCATTCCCAGTTCCTTTACCGCCCGCTTCAATTCCTTGACGGCTTCGGGAATAGACTTTAACGGGATCAGCGCCATCCCCTTGAGCCGCTTGTCTTTCTTGAGAAAACTGCTTGAGAGATAGTTGTTGTAAGCCTGGGCCAGGGCAAGGGCCCAATCTTTATCCCTGACCAGTCCGTAGCCGAGACCTGCGGTGGGGTAGAGGACCGCCCACTCGATCTTGGCTTCATCCAAAAAGTCCTGCCAGTCCTTTACTGTCGGCCTGACGACGTAGCGGCCCTTGCCGTCGGCGACCCTTCGGGCCGGCCGGTGAAACCCATCGAGTCCGGGGAAAAGGTTTGTCTGTAATATTTCGTCCCGCCCACGATAGGGCTCGGGCAAGTAGTCTAGCAACTCTGCGTCGCTTTCGATGATATGCCCATCTGCATCGATAACCTCTTGGTTCGGATCCAGGGTCATTTTTACCCTCCGTGAGTGTTGATAATAGTGTGTAACTTGGCTGAGCTTACCGCCCTTATGCCATCAATTCAATGATTGAGCGAGAGAGAGTGTTAAATGACAGAATTCAGGAGACAGTATTCAGAAGAAGGAAAACAGGCTTGAAACTACAGACTCCAGACTCAAGGCTATAGACTCATTTTGTCTTGCGAAGTTAGGTATTGACATCAATGCACGTCTTGGCTACCTTCCGCCCCAGAAGAGGAAGGCCTGCAGCCGGTTACAGTTATCGAAGACCTTACTGGTCCGACAAGAGTTGGACTCATCAGACAGGAGAAACCCACATGCGAATCGATATACATACGCACCTGTTTTTTGCCGATTTCATCAAGCACCTCCAAAGCCGCAGCTCGCTCCCCAATACTGTGATCGAAGGGGGCAAGATCATCACCTGCATGCCAAACTTCCGCCATGTCGCCCCCGGCAAGTCGTGGGATTTAGAAGAAAAGCTCCGGGAGGAAGAGCTGATGGGGATAGACTTTTCGGTTCTGAGCCACGGGCTCCCAGGCCCCGAGTTGCTCGGTGGACCAGACGCAGACGACTGGGCTGCCCGCATCAATGACTATCTGGCAAAAGTCGTCGAAAAGTATCCCGGGAGGTTCGTAGCCTGGGGCAGCATCGGATTCGGTAGCACCGAACGCTCCATCGCCGAGGTAGAGCGCTGTATCAAGCAATTGGGGTTTAAGGGTATTCAAGTCTTTTCAAACATTAAACAGAAGGTGCTGGACTCACCAGAGTTTATGCCGGTCTACCGGCACGTGGCCAAATTGGGCGTGCCTATGAATATGCACCCCACAGCGCCCCTCAATGTAATTGGCATGGATCAGACCCCCCTGGTGCCGGGAATGGGCTTCATCTACGACACCAGCTTGGGCGCCGCCCGGCTAATCCGGAGCGGCCTGTTCGATGAGGCACCGGACTTGAAGCTGATTGTGCCCCATATAGGAGGCATCCTCCCTTATCTCGGTGGACGTCTGGCAAAAACCATGGATGGTTCTCCTCCTGCCCCCGGTCAGGCCAAGTTGGCGCACCCCGTGCGGCACTACCTGGACAAGATATACGTCGATTCGGTGGCCCATAGCGTCGAGGCGCTGGAGTTCTGCTACCGTCAGGTGGGAGCAGAGCGACTTTTGTATGGCACCGACCATCCTTTTGCCAACTACCTCGAAGTGGCTACATATGTCGAGCAGCTTCACTGCACCGCTGCAGAGCGGGAGCTGATCTACCATGGGAACGCCGAAAGGCTGCTTGGTTTAAAGTAAGGTTAATCAAGC
Organism: Binatia bacterium; assembly: GCA_036443615.1. Taxonomy (GTDB): domain Bacteria; phylum Desulfobacterota; class Binatia; order UBA9968; family CAXXLF01; genus JACZXR01. Next base: position 3,421 of record JAZFYO010000207.1, read on the forward strand.
AGGTGCCACAGCAGGGGCTGTAGCTGTCTGTTACTTCTTAGATTTAAGGTTAACCCCGCCTCGTGAGGCGGGCACAAAGCTGATGGGGTTTCCCCCGTGGAGTCGCGGTCCATTACTCCACAGGGGGGAGAAGCGGCAGCTCTCCCCATTGGTCGAACACGGGGATTCAAACCCCGTGTTTGATATAACTTG
>JAZFYO010000208.1:0-18590 GCA_036443615.1 Binatia bacterium
AAGCCATTTCGCTTATTCCCTCTATTTTAAAGAGCCGGGAGGAAACGATTTAGAGATCGAATACTATGATCCGCAGGCGCTTGCTGAGGGTCGGAGGATCGCGGCCCCACCCTGGAAAACCCGGATCACAGAAGACCGCTTTCCGGAGAGAGGATATATCCCCCAGGCCATGTCCCATGGAACGCTTCAGTGTGATGACAAGAAGGCGAGCGAGCGATTTTACCGGGACATCCTTGGTCTGGAGATCGTTGGCGGCGGCAGGATGTCCGTGTATATCAAGCACCCATCAACGCCTTGGTATATCGTGGTTCTTCCCGGCAGGAGGCGCCGGTACCTTTCGCCCTCCAATCGCTTTACCTTAAAGGTGGCCTCGCCGGGGGTCGTGGAGGAATCACATCTGGAATTCACCCGCTCCGGAAAAGAGATTGGGATTACGCAACTTGAGGATATAGAGAAAAACAACGGAGAAGTCTCCTTTTCATTTAGTGACCTGGACCGAAACTGGTGGGAAGTCGCTGCGACATCTGAGAGATAGCATGGCCCGCAAAAGACGATTGGTGGTGGCTACCGTCAATCTGCCTGGTTCTTAAAAGCGCAAGCTAATAGATCTCTTCTCTGGGCTTTTTACCACATGCCCTGAGAAGAGAATTCCATTGATTTAATGTAAATCCCGCCTCTTGAGGCGGGCACAAAGCCGATGGGGTTTCCCCCGTGGAGTCGCGGTCCATTACTCCACCGGGGGGAGAAGCGGCAGCTCTCCCCATTGGTCGAACACGGGAATTCAAACCCCGTGTTCGATATAACTTGATAAATTTATTGACCTCTAATGGACTGCGTGTTAAGGCGGATGGGTCGTTTCCAAGGTTTGTTTTCCTGTACATATTTTACACGTTAAGAATGTAGAAGATCATGGGAATGATTATTGATGGCAAGGCAATTGCCCAAGAGGTTAGAAGACAGGTAAAAGAAGAGATCGAAGACCTCAAGCGGAATGGGGGGGTAGTCCCCGGACTGGGAGTTGTCCTGGTGGGAGACGACACTGCCTCACATGTCTATGTAAGGAACAAGGAAAAGGCATGCAAGGAGGTTGGAATTGAATCTAGAGAGCATTTGTTGCCTGAAACCCTCACGGAAAAGAAGCTCCTCTCCCTCATACACACCCTAAATCAAGATAAGGCGATTCACGGCATTCTGGTTCAACTCCCACTGCCGGCCCATATCAGCGCGGAGAGAATCCTTCGGGCGATCTCTCCGGAAAAGGACATCGATGGATTCCACCCTGTCAATCAAGGGCAGCTGCTTTTGGGTGGGGAAGGCTTCAAGCCCTGCACGCCCTTGGGTATTATGAAGCTTCTGGATTCGGTTGGTTGCGATCCCAAAGGCAAGTCGGTAGTGGTGGTGGGCAGGAGCAATCTAGTGGGAAAACCGATTGCTTTGATGCTTCTCGCCCGGCATGCTACGGTGACCCTCTGCCATTCTCGCACGGCCGACCTTAAGAATGAAGTTAGCCGGGCGGATATATTGGTAGTTGCCAGTGGCAAGGCCGGTCTTGTCCGTGGCGATTGGATCAAGGCTGGTGCCGTGGTGATCGACGTAGGGGTCAATCGTCTCCCCAACGGGAAGCTGGGAGGGGATGTGGAGTTTGAAGCCGCCAAGGAGCGTGCCTCTTGGATCTCTCCTGTTCCCGGGGGAGTGGGACCAATGACGATTTGTATGCTGCTTTTCAACACCTTAAGGGCAGCACGGCAATCTCTGAAACGAGAGGGGTAAACCGAATCGAGTGAAAGCGGCAAGCTTAGCTCCAACCCAAAGGCTCAGGAGAACACCCCTTTATCCAGTCCACCGAAAACTGGGAGCAAGGATGGTTGAGTTTGGTGGGTGGGAGATGCCGGTTCAGTACCGCGGGGTCATAGAGGAGCATTTGGCCGTGCGTGGTCATGCCGGTCTCTTCGACGTGAGCCATATGGGGGAAATTGAAATTAGGGGTCCCGATGCTTTGGCGTTATGCCAGGGGATCACGGCTAATGATGTCTCCCGGGTAAAGATTTTTCAGGCACAGTATAACTTGTTGCTCAACGAAAACGGGGGCACCGTGGACGATCTGATGGTCTACCGGTTGGAAGCGGACCATTTTCTTCTGTGCGTCAATGCTGCCACAACGGAAAAAGATACCCGTTGGATAATGGATCATGCAGAAGGGAAAGCGGAGATTCGAGAGTGCAGTGGTGATTACGTTCAGCTGGCACTCCAAGGACCACAGGCGCATCAGATCCTACAGCGTTTGACGTCCCTCCGCTTAGAAGAGATGAAGCCATTTCGTTTTTCCTTTGGCGATGTCTCTTCGATCCACTGCTTGGTGTCCCGAACGGGATACACCGGGGAGGACGGCTTCGAGCTCTATTGCAATCCAGCGGTGGGAGAGAGACTCTGGAACGCGCTGCTCGATGCGGGTAGTGACCTCGGGCTGCAGCCAATCGGGCTCGGGGCGCGCGATACCCTTCGTCTGGAAAGGGCGTTTCCACTCTATGGGCATGAGTTAGACGATAATACGACTCCATTGGAGGCAGGTTTGGAGTGGGTGACCAAGTTTTCTAAGGGACCCTTCCTGGGTCGAGAGGCTTTGCTACGGCAGAAACAGGAAGGGGTAAAACGGAAGCTGGTGGGGTTGGAGCTGATCGAGCCGGGCATTGCCCGAGCCGGTTATCCCATCTTCAAGCACGGCCCCCAGATCGGAGAAGTGACCAGTGGGACCATGTCCCCTACACTTAGGAAACCGATAGCACTGGGATATGTCTCGATGGAGGAAGCCGTGGAAGGTAATGCTGTAGAGATAGAGTGCCGGGGTCGCAAGATTGAGGCGCGTATCCAATCTTTACCCTTCTACCGTCGCTGAATTCGGCGGTCAGGAGGACCTGCAAGGAGCGAAAGGAGGAAATAATGGATTATCCTGAAGGTCTAAAATATTCTAAAGAACACGAATGGGTGCTGGTTGAGAATGATGTCGCCACAATTGGAATATCAGAATTTGCTCAGGACGAACTTGGGGATATTGTATATGTGGAGCTTCCTCACGTAGGCGAGAAAATATCCAAGGATGATCCGTTCGGCTCTGTGGAATCGGTGAAGGCTGTTTCGGACATCTTTGCCCCCATCAGCGGTTCGGTCATCGAGGTGAATGATACCCTGCCGGATAGCCCAGAGATCATCAATGAAGACCCTTATGGAGACGGGTGGTTGATCAAGGTCCAGATGACAGACAAGGACGAGCTTAAGGAACTCATGAGCTCAGACGGGTATGCAGAATATATCGTGCAAAAGAAAGAAGAGAGTGACGAGGATGAGGAACAGGAAGATTGAGTCACCTTCATGCGCTACACTCCCCATACCGCTTCTGACAAGGAGCGGTTGCTCCAAGCTATCGGTGTAACTCGGATTGAGGATCTCTTTGGCCAAATCCCGCAATTCCTTAGGGAGCGGGCAAGGATTGCTCTTCCCCGAGGCCTCAGCGAGGTCGAGGTTAAAAGGAGAATGGCATCGCTTGCAGCTAAAAATGGCACTCCGGAGAGCTGGGGCTTTTTTCTTGGGGGAGGGATCTATCATCACGTCATTCCGAGTACGGTCGATGCGGTAATCTCCCGGTCCGAGTTTTCAACCTCATATACCCCTTACCAACCCGAGGTCAGCCAGGGGACCCTTCAGGCGGTCTTCGAATTTCAGACCCTGATGTGTGAGCTCACAGCAATGGAGGTATCCAATGCAGGGTTGTACGATGGCGCCTCTGCCTCTGCCGAGGCGGTCCTTATGGCGCGTCGCGTTCAGAAGGGGCGGCGTCGAGTCCTACTGTCGCGGGCCCTCCATCCGCAATACCGTTCCGTCATAGCCACCTACCTCAAAAACCTGGAGGACGTCGAGCTTGTGGAGATTCCTTTTACAGAGAGCGGACAGATGGATCTTCAGTTCCTTACCCGAGAGCTGGATGAGAGGGCAATTTGTGTGGTCGCGGGCTATCCCAATTTCCTTGGAATTATTGATGATCTTGGGGCACTCCACGAAGCCTGTGCAGGATATGGGGTCTTTTTAATTACGGTTACGACTGAGGCCTTCTCTCTGGCCCTTCTTAAGCCTCCCGGGGCCTGGGGTGTAGAGATTGCCGTCGGTGAAGGGCAGAGTTTAGGGATCCCGATGGGTCTCGGAGGCCCGGCGTTTGGGTTCTTAACGTGTCAGAAAAAATTTGTCCGTAGCATCCCTGGAAGGCTGGTTGGAGAGACGGTGGATCACGACGGACGGCGGGGGTTTGTTTTGACCCTGGCCGCTCGGGAGCAGCACATTCGGCGGGAGAAAGCCACCTCAAACATATGCACTAACCAGGGCCTCTGCACTCTTGCGGCAACGGTTTTCATGGCCACTCTAGGTAAGGGTGGCATGCGTCGCCTTGCCGAGGTCAATGTGGGTCGAGCACATGAGACCAGAGAACGCCTCGTGAAGGAGGCAGGGCTTGGCACCACTTTTTCCGGGCCTTTTTTCAATGAGTTTGTCCTGGGCGTAGAGGGGTTGTCCCAACACCTTAGCCGGTTAGCTGCTAAGAGAATCGTGCCCGGAATTTCGTTAGCCCCTTGGTATCCGGAACTTCAAGATAGCCTGCTTATTTGCGTGACCGAAATGAATCAGCGAGAGGAGATCGATCAACTTGTCAGAACGTTCTCAGGACAGTAACGGCCGGAAAATAGCCCCGCGCCTTATATTTGAGACCGGATCTCCGGGAAGAAGCGGATTCTTTTGGCCGGAAGACCCGAAGACGAAGTCGGAATGGATACCTGCTCGGTTTCTCAGAGGTGAAATTGAAGGCTTTCCGGAGATGGGAGAGCTGGAAGTCATGCGCCACTTCACGCGTCTCTCTCATCTGAACTACAGCATTGAAGGTCAGTTCTATCCACTGGGATCGTGTACAATGAAGTACAATCCTAAGCTCAACGAGGTGGTAGCACGCCTCCCTGGTCTTTCTCTCCTCCATCCGCTGGCCCCTTTGCCGCTGATCCAGGGGGCCTTGGAGTTGCTTAGTGATCTTGAGGGTATGCTGGCGGAGATCTGTGGCATGGACCACATCAGCCTGCAGCCGGCAGCCGGGGCTCAGGGGGAGATGACGGGGCTCATGATGATCCGTGCCTACCTTACTACTAAAGGAAATCCGCGCAGGAAAATTCTCGTCCCAGATACGGCCCACGGAACCAACCCCGCCAGCTCGACACTATGCGGCTATGAGGTGGTGCAGGTTCCCTCCAATGATCGAGGAATCATAGAAGCGAAGAAGGTGGAGGAGGTGATGGACGAAGAGGTGGCGGCGCTGATGATCACGAATCCTAATACCTTCGGCATCTTCGAGATGGACATTCAGGCGATTGCCGAGGCGATCCATGAGAAAGGTGGCTTGATCTATCTGGATGGGGCTAATCTCAATGCCCTCATGGGGATAGCCAAACCGGGCGATATGGGTGTGGACGTTCTTCATATGAACCTCCACAAGACCTTCTCTACTCCTCACGGCGGTGGTGGACCGGGTGCGGGTCCGGTAGGGGTTAAGAAATTCCTCCAAGACTATCTTCCCGTTCCCCGAATCATCCGAGGAAACGAAGGTTACGAGCTGCGCGAGGACTTGCCAAATTCTGTGGGCCGGGTCCGCTCGTTTTTCGGCAATTTTGGAATCTTGGTAAGGGCCTATGCCTACATCCTTGCCTTGGGTTCTGACGGGTTGGAAGAGGCAAGCCGGATGGCTCTACTCAATGCCAATTATATCAGGAGTAGGCTGAAGGGACACTTTCACGTCCCACACCCCGAAACCTGCATGCACGAGTGTGTTTTTACAGATCGCCTGCAGCAGAAGCAGGGAGTCCACACGACGGATATCGCCAAGCGTCTGTTGGACTACGGTTTCCATCCCCCTACCATCTATTTCCCCTTGGTGGTGTCAGGGGCCATTATGATCGAGCCAACCGAGACAGAGAGCCCCGAGACTCTGGATGCCTTCATAGATGCGATGATCTCCATTGCACATGAGGCCAAGGAGAATCCCTCAATGGTCAAATCGGCTCCTCACACCACACCCGTGGGCCGGCTCGATGAAACCTTGGCGGCAAGAAAACTTATCCTTAGGTGGAATCCGTCAAAAGCGGGCAACGATCAGGGAAAAGCTGAGAGCTGATAGCCGAATGTAGTAGCTAGCCCCGATCCGAAATTAATCAGTTAAAGAAATCTTCCCTGATGATCATTAGACCGCGACAAATACCTGTTTCAAGCATAAATCAGCAACTCATCTTTAGTGTAGTTGCAGACCAACGATCAAAATGCCGGTAACTGATGTCCTAAGCCGCTCAACACCGGAAATCCCTCGAATACTTTTTCGGATCGGGGTTAGCACTTGGCCTATGGGGCAAAGCTGTAATTTAGGCGGTTGTCAAGATATTCGAAGCTGGCGATGATGGGGAGACGGCTCTTCCCAATCCAGGGGGGAATCGGATGAAAGGGGGCTGCGGTTTGAACGGAACGGACCGCCTCTTCATCCAGCATAGAAAATCCCGAGGAACGGATAATTCGCGTTCTCATTAGATTTCCATCTCCGTGGATGATGAATTCAAGGACTAGTTTTCCTTGAAGACCATGGCGTAGGGCCATATCCGGGTATTCCCATTCCAGCTCGATGGCCCGTTTAACGCTGGAAAGATATGAGATATATTTCGGCTCTTGGGTATCTAATCGGACAGCCCCTTCCTCGAATTCTTCTTTTTCTTGTGATTGGGACCATTTGAAGGACGGTAGCAGTTCTTTAATTGACGGAAGGGGACGATTGACAATCGTCTCTCTTTTTCTAACTTGGAGCGGGGGTGGCTTAGGCTTCCGCGGTTGTATTTTATCCCGCTTTGGCTGAGGGGTTGGAGCTGCTGGCAAAGGGGTGGGCTTACGAGCGATTTTTAGTTTTTGAGGTTTGATTTTGGCAACCTTGGCAACAGGTTCCTGACTCTTGATTTCACGCAGGGGCTCAATCTTCTTTTCTTCCGGGAATGGCATGAAGGCTACGGGAATTGGTTCCCTAAATTTCTTTATCTCTGGAGCAGCATTGGGCCAGGAAGTAAAAAAGGCGACGTGTAGGCCCAGAGAGATGAGAAAGAAGGGAATCAGGGAATTGCGTGAGGTTTTCACATAGCTATATTAACTCAGCGTAGGTTTGTTGGGCAAGCACCTGTCCTCGTACAGCGACAGCGCCATGAGCCTAGGGAGAAGGCCTCCAGCCTTCCTCTCCCTCGGCTTCCGTTAACCCCGATCCGAAATTTTGGCCCCAACTAGCCCCTCTGAAGGGCTCTGCAGAAGTCCAACTGCATTGATTCAATGTAAACCCCGCCTCTTGAGGCGAGCACAAAGCCGATGGGGTTTCCAAAGGGGAGAAGCGGCAGCTCTCCCCATTGGTCGAACACGGGGATTTAAACCCCGTGTTCGATATAACTTGATTCCAAGCAGACTCTCGTGGGCGACTCCAGGGGCGTACGCATCTGGCCCTCTAATCCATCGATACCAAGGATGGAAGCCCATTTCCGAGATTGACACCATCAATTTTTTTCAGATCGGGGTTAATTGCACACTTATGGCAATTGAGCCCAAATTGGGTTGCATGTAGGGGATCTGGAGGGCTAAGATAGTCTATCTCGGTGTATTTATGTTTGGCCTAGGAATATGGGAACTTCTCATCATCCTTATCATCGTTCTTGTCCTTTTTAGCGGTAAGCTCCCTGGGGTTGGTGAAGACCTCGGTAAAGGCATACGAAAATTCCGGAAAACTTTACGGGATTCCGACGAAATCGACATCACCCCGAAAGACGGGCACGACAAGGAAGAGAAAGGAAAGGAATCCTCTTAACCCAACCCGTCATGTTCACTTCAACACAGTCCTCTGTCGGGCTCTAAAAAAACAGGTTAGTGTCGGTATTTCTTTCGGACCGGAATTAAGCGGCTCCCTCTGCTGATAAGACCTTGCAACTAAACGCTTTGACATTATCCGGTGGTTTTAGGAAGACGATGGTGAAAGTGGCGGATTTATCTGGGGGGATCTCATATTTTTTTTGTGGGCTCAGCCGTTGGAGGATGGAGATTTCTCGAGCCGTCATATCCCGGATGATCTTTTTAGAGATTGGGTTTCCAATCGAGATGGCCTGGCTCTCTATCTCCTCTCCCCCCTCAGTGTAAGTTTGTCCCTCAACTCGAATCTCTCCCACGCTCACTTGGGTGCGATTAACAACCTCGCCAGAGATTACGAAGACCTTACGACCTCCGACGATTGTCATAATGCCGGATCGTAGGGATTGCACCATAATGCCATCCCGCAAATGGTTATTTTTGATGACCATGGGACCAAACCAGGGGATGGCTTTGATGAAGGATTCCAGCCGTGTTGGACTGGCCTGGTATGCGAGCGTTACGACGGAGAAGATGAGAAGGAGAATTCCAAATAGGCTGAAGTAGGGGAGGACGGATATGCCCCCGCCCTTGCGCGGGGTTGCGACAGAACCGGATTCCCCTTCCTCCTCTTGAAATGTGAGGTTTTCCACTTTTTCCTCGGTTTTAGAGTCCTCATCCCAATGTCTAGGGGTACTTGGTGAGAGGGACTGCAAGGCAGCCTCCACGTAAGCCCTGGTTTCCTCTTCGCTCTCTTCTTGCCGGACAAAGGGCTCCTCGCTCTTCGGTGAGGGTGGTTCTGAGGGCTCCTGATCCTGGCTCTCTGTCACAGGAGTTTGTGTTTCCTCGGTAGGATAAGAGTCCTCCGGCTCCTGATCCAGACTATCTGTCGCAGGGGGTTGTGTTTCTTCGGTAGGTAAAGAGTCCTCCGGCTCCCGATCCTGGCTCTCTGTCACAGGAGGTTGTGTCTCCTCGGTGGGCTGAGGGCCCTCTTCGGTTTTATGTTCCGTTGTGTCCGTAGAGGTGGAAGGAAAAGAAAAATCCAGTTCGGGAAATTGTTCCTTTTCTTCTTGTTGGGTTTCAGGTGGTTGGAGGGGGGGGGCCTTTTCGGTAATCGTTTCGTTTTTTAATTCGAGGATGAAGATATGCTTACAGCGAGAGCAACGGAAGGTAGGGTTGGGAGTGGTGATGAGCTTGTCGGAAACTCGGTAAGTAGTAGAGCAGCTGGGACAAGAGACTAACATGTGTGCATTCAGTATAGGGCTCGAGCATAGTTCTCAAGCCTTCAGTGAAAAAGTTCGCCCATCTATTCGATCACATTTTTTTCGATGGGCTCGACGATGACGCCCCCAATTTTTAGCCAGCGTATGGCTCTGTCTACTTCTTCTCGCTCACCGTCGATCTCAAGGGCTACCAATCCCATTTCACTTGTTACGGTAGATCCACGGATATTAAACAAAATGTCAAACTTTTTTGCCAGTCGGCAAATCACAGGCTCCCTGACCAATTTTTTTGGGAAGGTCAAATAGACCCGCTCGCAAACCTTTTCCTTTGTACGTGTCACCATTTATTGATTCAGATGGAAAATTTTAGATTTCCGATCTTCATTCCTTCTTGCCGGCCGGTCCATAGATTGGTGGTTAGGTATCTCCCGCCGAAGTCTGGGAAGATGGTGACTAGGGTGCCGTAGCTGAGCTTCTTGGCCACCTCAAGGGTCACATGCAAAGCGGCTCCAGAAGACTGCCCTACCAAAACCCCTTCTTCTTGACTGAGGCGATAGACCATGGTGTAGGCATGATCAGTGGAAACAGGGATCTTCTCGTCTAGCTCCTCTTCGTGATAGATCCCAGGGACCATGGAACTGGCCATGTGTTTGAGCCCTTCCAGCCCGTGGAGGGGTTCCTCGGGCTCTACCGCGATGATCCGGATCTTCGAGTTCCTTTGCCTTAGAAAACGACCGGTCCCCATAATGGTCCCCCCGGTACCGATCCCTGCAATCAGGTGGGTGATCTTGCCTTTTGTCTGGCGGTAGATCTCAGGGCCCGTTGTTTCATAGTGGGCCTGGCTGTTCATCGGGTTGAAGTACTGATCGGGTTTGAAATAATTTTTCGGGTCCTTTTCCAGGATTTTGCGACAGAGGTGAATGGCACCATCGGACCCCTCCAAGGGATCGCTGAAAGTTACCTTGGCGCCGAGGGCGGAGACGATTCCCTTCCGCTCCGCACTCACGTTGGAAGGCATGACCAACTCCACCGGGTAACCCAGGGCCCTGCCGACCATAGCAAGCGCGATCCCGGTATTTCCCGACGTGGACTCAATTATGGTTTTCCCTTTTTTCAGATGTCCCAACTCGATACCATTTTGGACCATCTTCAGGGCTGCCCGGTCCTTGACGGAGCCACCGGGATTGAAGCCTTCCAGCTTGGCGAATATCCGTACTCCCGGGGGAAGCCCGCGCGCGATTTTCCGGATCTCTACGAGGGGTGTCTCGCCGATGAGATCGAGGATGGATTCTACTTTCCTTAGTTCTGCAGACTTTTCACGGACAAAGGGGTGGCGAGGTACCAGATTTAACATAGCGGCGGATCTAGAGGGGATGTTAACTCCCACCTGCAATGGCCGGGACGATCGATATGCTGTCTCCATCCTTGACCGATGTTTCCAAATTTTGCAGGAAGCGTATGTCATCCCCGTTAACGTAAACGTTCACGAATCTTCTGACTTTTCCCGTTTCATCACAAATCCGCTCCTTGATTCCGGGAAATTTCCGCTCAAGATCGTCTACCAGGGACTTGACGGTATCACCTTGGACATCTACTTCATCGGCTCCTTGGGTGAGTTTTCGAAGTGGGGTAGGCACCCGGACACGCACGCTCATAATCTATCCTCCTTGAAAATCCACTATTATTCTTTTTATAAACCTTCCGCAGCCACCTTTCAAGGTGACTTGATAATTGTTGCTCGACAGTTGCAAATGGCAGCATGAAGACTGGAATCTAGGAGATAGAAACCGAAATTCTAAGATCTGGATTCTGACTTCTGACACCTCTCTTTTTTCGCGCCTAGACTTTGCCAGCCACTGCCTTCTCGTGGGATGTGCCGTTTATTTGGTGGTATAGCTCATCGAAGTTCTCAAGATTGGCGTCGATGCGAAAAGGTTTTTCGACGCTATTGGCGACCGCCTCCAGGGTTTTGTATCCGGTCCCTGTGATACATATGACGGTTGGCTCATCCCGTGGAATCCTTCCTTGCTGGATGAGCTTTTTTGTTACGGCCACTTCGGTTCCGCCGGCGGGCTCGGTAAAGATCCCCTCGGTCGAGGCGAGGAGTTTGATACCGTCGAGGATCTCTTCGTCGGAGGCGCTCTCTCCCCATCCCCCTGATTCCTGTACTGCCCTAACGACATAATAACCATCGGCTGGGTTGCCTATGGCAATGGAGGTGGCAATGGTGTTTGGCTTGACTGGACTGATGAGGTCTGTTCCCTTTTTGAGTGCCTGGATGATAGGGGCACAGCCGCTTGCCTGTGCCGAGTATATCTTGCATTCCTCGTCTTCGACGAGGCCAACTCGCTTCAGTTCGTAGAAGGCCTTGGCGAGCTTGGGTAGAATGGTTCCCCCTGCAGAGGCCACCACGATGTGGCGCGGGAGCTTCCATCCCAGCTGTTCGACGATCTCAAAGGCGTGGGTCTTGGCTCCCTCAGAGTAGTAGGGTCTAAGGTTCACATTTACGAAGGCCCAATCGTATTTATCGCTAATCTCGCTACAGAGTCTATTCACGTCATCGTAGTTTCCTTTGATGGAAATAGTCCTCGGGCCGTAAATCGTCGAGCCGATGACCTTTCCCTGCTCCAGACCGTCAGGGATAAAGACATAGCAGGTCAGCCCGGCCTTGGCGGCGTGCGCGGCCACAGCATTGGCTAGGTTTCCTGTGGACGCGCAGGACACGGTGTCAAAGCCGAATTCGATGGCACAGGATATGGCCACAGAGACTACGCGATCCTTATAGGAGAAGGTAGGGTGGTTGACGGAGTCATCTTTGATATAGAGCTCCTTGACCCCCAGGGCCTCTCCCAACCGATAGGCACGGATAAGAGGTGTGTAGCCGGAGTACAGACCGACCGTGGGCTCTCCATCAATCGGCAAAAGTTCGCGATAGCGCCAGAGATTCTTAAACCGGGAGGCGATTTTTTCCCGGCTGATGCTATTCTTGATCTGATCGTAATCGTAAACGACCTCTAAGGGGCCGAAGCAGGTCTCGCATACATGAAGCGGCTCCTTGGGATATTTTTGATTACACTCTCTACACTTCAGACCTTTGATAAAACTCATCGGTTATATTTCCTCCTTTATCAGATGGATGCCCTAGCCTTCTCCGGGCCGATTTTTTCCTCTCCACAGGCATTACATTGAGGGTCCCGTTTTACCTCGATGGTTCGAAACTTCATCTCTTTGCCGTCGAAAGTCAGCAGCCGGTCCACGAGGAGACCCTCTTCCATGCCCAGGAAATATTTAATTGCTTCAGTGGCTTGGATAGAACCAATGGTTCCTGCGACGGCACCCAAGATGCCCGCTTGCTGGCAGTCCGGGATCTCGCCTGGAGGGGGAGGTTCTTTGAAGATACATCGGTAGCAGGCACTCTTTCCCGGAATCACAGTCATCGTCTGACCCTGCAGGCGTATAATCCCGGCATGGGAGAACGCCTTCCCCAAAACCACGGCAGTATCGTTGACGAGAAACTTCGTGGCAAAGTTGTCACTGCCATCTATAATGAAGTCGTAGTCCTTAAGAATCTCAGTCGCCTCGTCCTCACTCAAGTGTACCGGATGGATGCGAATCTCTACTTCAGGGTTGAGTCTGTTGAGTTTCTCTTTGGCCGAATCCACCTTTTGCCGGCCCACGTCAGACGTGGAGTGGAGGATCTGCCGGTGGAGATTGGAGAGTTCCACCCGGTCGCTGTCCACGATTCCAAGGATTCCAATCCCTGCTGCTGCGAGGTAAAAAGCAGCAGGGCAGCCCAGCCCCCCAGCCCCAATCACCAAGGCCCGTCCCTGGCGCAGGCGGATTTGCCCCTTTCCTCCAAGGTCGGGGATCATGATCTGGCGGCTGTACCGCTCAATCTGTTCGGATGTAAGGCGAATAGCCAACCTCCTTGAAGACCAAAAAAAAACCTCTCCCGGATAAGAAGAGGTTTTTATCCCTCACCTTATCTTCCCCCTATTCGCTGGGGTGGGAATTAGCACCAGCGTTCCATTCCTACGAAAGGAACCGGTTGCTGTGGCTTCAGCGGGCCTATCCCTCAGCCACTCTGGATAAGGTTTCCAGTAACTATTGAATCTGGAACATATCGCACAGAGGATTCTCTGTCAAGAGTTGCCCGGCTTTACAACGAAAAGTGTGGTATCAGAGGAAGCCGAGGGGGAGACCCCCTCGGCTCCTAACGGAATATGGGCCTCCGAAGGGGAGGAAGTCTGAAGGCCTATGGCTGTGATTCCGTTGGCGGTTTCGGCCAGCCCGTTGGAGGCAATGGCGTTACGGAACCCGACACCCTCCTCGGCCAACTTCCTCATACAAGGGGCCTCGTACCGCTCCAGATAGTCTCTTCGCGCTCCATCTATGGCGATGACGATACACCGCTTGGGACGTGATCCCGAATCCACCACACTCTCGATATCCACAGAGGATTCTCCCTCAAGGCTGTTTCGCGCATCTTATCCGGTGGGCTGGATGCCGTCAATTTCCAGGAATCGCTCATTACAAATTGAGCAAGCGATAGCCATCAATCTATTGGCAAGACCCGCAGTGTTTGCCCCTCCGCAGGTATTCATTGTTTTCTTTATCAGCAGCGGAAATTATCGTAGTATCGCTGTCGGTCTTGGGGGTTTGCGGACAATGATATGCTGCATTCGTACAGAATTATGCTAAACGGCAAACTCAATAGTCAGGTGGTTTATAGCCATCACTGTTAGAACAGGAGGTTCAAGGGTGAAGAGGAAATCTTATAAGGACCATGTTGTTGAGCTTGAATCTCAGCGGCGGCGTTCTGGGGGTTGGTATTCCAGGGCTACTGTAATTATCGATGATGGTAAGACGGTTAAGAAAATACCTAATACTGAGTCGGCGCAGGACGGGGTTCGATACACAACTGGAGGCCGACGCCTACGCTATGGAACTGGCTAAGCTATGGATCGACGGCAAGACTTGGGGTGGAAATGAACGTTATTGAGTCACGCACGTCGAGCTAAACTGCATCATATTAGAGCGACTTCTGCTCTTTGGTTTGTGCCGTTCTGGCCTGCGGTTAACCCGCCTTTGGATTGGATCAGATAATCTGCAAAGCTGCACCCCATTACACTTCGGGTAGACTGGCAAGGTCCACCCAATAGTGCTATCCGTCAGCGAGACAATTCTAGGGAGGGTTAAATTCGATGGGCTTGACGAGAGAGGTTGTAGAGTTCGTTCGTGGTGCACGTTATGGGGATGTATCTGAGGAGGTGATCCGCCTGGCCAAGGGGTTTGTCCTAGATGGTCTGGGAGTGACTCTGGCGGGTGCTACAGAGAGAGGATCACGAATTGTTCATTCGCACATCCATCAGATGGGAGGGAGGACGGAGGCCACGATTCTGGGTACCGGCCTCATGGCGCCTGCGCCGAAGGCGGCGCTTGGCAACGGGGCCTCGGGGCATGCCATGGATTACGACGATACGCAGCTGTCTACTTCTCCGGATAAGGTTTACGGACTCCTGACCCATCCCACTGTTCCCGTTCTTTCTGCGGTCCTGGCTGTCGGAGAAAAACACAAAATCCCGGGTAAGGAGCTTCTGCTCGCCTATATTCTGGGTGTCGAAGTAGAATGCCGGATTGCGGATGCCATCAACCGACGTCACTACCAGGAAGGGTTCCATTCGACGGCGACCATGGGTGGGCTTGGCGCTGCCATGGCCGTGGGAAAGGTCTTGAGATTGAAAGAGGAGGGGCTGGAACGTGCGTTGGGGTTGGCGGCCAGCATGGCATCCGGGCTGAGAGAGAACTTCGGCACGATGACCAAGCCGCTCCATGCCGGACGGTCGGCTGAGAACGGTGTCACCGCAGCCCAGTTGGCAAAGATGGGATTTACCACCGCGCATAATATCCTGGAGGCCAAGAGGGGATTTTTTAACGCCATGGCCGGCGGGTTCGACGCGGAGAAAATCTCGGGACGCCTGGGAAGGCCCTATTTTATCGTGGAGCCCGGAATCTCCATCAAACCTTATCCTTCCGGTTCTCTATCCCATCCGGCCCAGGATCTCATCCTGGATCTGGTCAAGACGCACAATCTATGCGCCGGCGAGATTGAATCGGTCGAGGTAGGAACCAATTCCAACGTGCCCAACGCGTTAATCTACCCGATGCCCAAGACGGCCCTGGAGGGAAAATTCAGCATCCCCTTTTGCATGGCCATGGGGGTGCTGGAGCGGAAGGCGGGCATCGCGCAGTTCAGGGACAGAAAGGTCCGTGAGCCAAGGGTGGTGGAGTTCATGAAGCGTGTGACACTCTACGTGGACAGGGAGATGGAAGATCTCGGATACGATCAGGTGCGTTCCCGTATACGAATCAAGCTCAAGGATGGAAGGATCGTCGAGGGAAGGGCAGACGTCGCAAAGGGCCACCCGCTAAAGCCTATGACCTGGGACGAGTTAGGAGAAAAGTTTAGTGATTGCGCCCGTCTGGTGCTTCCCCGTCAGAACGGAGATAAGGTCATCGATCTGGTCGGCCAGTTAGAGCGGATGAAGACTATCCAACCCTTGATCCGGCTCATTGCTGGGGGAAGGGTCAAGGCATCTCGAAAACGTAAATTTAGGAAAAGGTAACTCCTAGCTAAAGATATTTGAAAGTTTCCGTTGAAATTTGGATTACAGAATCGGAAAAGCGATGGCTCGCGCAAAGGCGCAAAGGACGCCAAGGAGGAGGATCAAAAAAGTTTTCTTTGCAACCTGGCGCGAAGGCGCCCTTCGATGAACTCAGGGTGGTGAGCACAGTCGAACCACAAAACACGCCAAGTTCAGAGAAATAGAAAGATATTTTTTTTTGCGCCCTTGGCGTCTTGGCGCGATAAACTCTGTTGAAGTTGTTCTGTTGAACATTCAGAGGCAAGAATCTAGGAGAAAGGTTGAAAAAATCGTCGCTACTGTGGGTAGACTGGAAATGCTTCCAACGATAGAATTTCTGGTAACCTTTCTGGCATAGGAAGGGTAAAAAGCGAACGGGAGGGCGTTTCCCTCGGGCTCGAGTGAAGAGATACGGGTGACTACGATCATTACGCCTGAAGACTCGGGGAGACCTCAGTGGTCCATGACAGTAGGAGAGCTGCTGGACAGGGCGGTCTTTCTTGATCCCGACAATACCTATCTCTATTTTCTCGGTCAGGAGGTGAGCTTCAGGGAATTTCGGAATCAGACTCTCCGGGCAGCCACACTATTTCGCGATCTGGGAGTTCAGAGAGAAGACAGGGTATGCATCTTCCTGCCTAACTGCCCGGAGTTTCTCTATGCTTGGATGGGCCTCTCGCGCATAGGGGCCATATGCGTCCCGATAAATCCGGCCTATAAGGCGGAAGAAGGCGCCTTCATCCTAAACAGTTGCGAGGCAGGGGTTTTGCTGGCCCATCACAGCTTGAAGGGGGTTGCGCGAGAAATGTGCAGGCTTTCCCCCACCATCGGAAATCTGCTGGTAGTGGGCGAGAACAAACAGAGCCCTCCCGGTTTGTTGGATTTTTGCCAAGAGCTTCGAAAGAAGCTCCCGTTGTCAGAATCCGAAGAGGTAACTCCCCAAGATATATCCATGCTGATGTTTACCTCCGGGACTACAGGAAGACCAAAAGGCGTTAAGGTAACGCATGAAATGTACGTGGCGGCAGGGCAGGGTTATGCCACTTGGGTTGAAGCTACCTCTCAGGACCGCTTCTTCACGTGTCTCCCCCTGTCCCACGGGAACGCACAGTATTACTCAACCATGGGGTCTCTAGCCGTGGGGGCCAGTCTTATCTTGGAAGAGCGCTTCAGTGCATCCAGATTCTGGGACCAGGTGAGAGAGTCCGAAGCTACAGTGGTTAACTTTATCGGTATGATGTTGCCGGTTCTGATGAAACAACCAAAGGGTGCGTCCAAAGCCTCCAGCCGATTGCGTGTATGCTATGGCTCTCCTGCTTTCTCTCCTGAGGTCCTTGCGGAGTTCGAGAAGCGATTCAGTACAAATGTGCTTATCGGTTATGGCTTGACCGAGTGCTGCTACGGGACTATCGAACGCCTCGGCCATGACCGTAGGCCGCGCAGCTCGGGGCTGGCGCGATGGCATCCTGATAGCCGCTTCAAAAACGAGATGCGCGTCGTGGACGAGAGAAACATGCCTCTGGCGGCAGGGGAGATTGGAGAGATCTTACTTCGCAACCCGGCTGTGACACCGGGATACTGGCGGGACGAAGAGCAGACCAAAGCGGCGCTTAGGGGAGGATGGTTTCATACTGGAGATCTCGGCAGGTTAGACGAGGAGGGCTATCTTTACTTCCAGGACCGCAAGAAGGACGTGATCCGAAGGCGAGGTGAGAACATCTCCTCCCTGGAGGTGGAAGAGGTTCTGAAGAGGGAGCCCCGGATCCTGGACTGTGCCGTCATCGGCGTGCCCTCAGAGCTTGCAGAGGAGGAGGTGAAGGCGTTTGTGGTGATTCGTCCGGGGGAGCAGATGAAGCCAGAGGAAGTCGTTCACTGGTGCGCTAAGAGGCTGGCCCGCTTCAAGGTCCCCCGCTACGTAGAGTTTCGCATAGAGCTACCAAGGACTCCCAGCCTGCGGGTGCGCAAGGATCTGCTGCGCCAGGACCCTGCGGGTCTTCATAATGATTGCTTCGACCGAGAGAAGGCAGAAGTCCATCCGCGTTAAGAGTGGTTAGCCCGCATACCCCTCGATTTGCGGGCACCCATCTTACCCATGGGATTTTCAAAAGGTATAAGCGGTAGCTCTTCCTTCTGGTTGACCACGGGGTATCATACCCCGAGGTCGAAGTAATTTGGTTCCCTACTCAGGACAAGCTTGGAGCCACCGTCATGGAGATCAGATCGCCGATATGCTCGAGCCGCTCCAGCCGGCGCAGGCAGGCCAGAAGGCTGTCGGTCTGGCTCTTTGGCAGCAACGCCTCCGCCATGGGCCGAAACTTACGCTCCTGTTCCTCATCCGACATCAACCGTTTGAAGTGACCCAGGTGATAGGCCACCTTTGTGGAGAGCACTTCTCCTGAACGCGTCTCAATATCGACGATGTTCAACGGGACATTGGGCCAGGCCTTCGTCGGCTCATCTCCGATTCGGACGCTGATCTTCTGCATCAGCGCGCGCACGTCGGGGCGCTTGTAGTATTCCTCATCGTAGTGCCGGATCTCCAGCCCGCCCTCCATCAACGCCACGGCCATCACAAAGGGCAGGCTGTGGTCAGCGCTCTCTCGCGTCTCCGGATTCCAGTTGGCCTTACTGGAGCCCATGACCTGATGGCCGGATGGGAAGGTCTGAAGCCGCACCTCCTTGATGTCGTCAATCGAAGGGATTCGAGATCTCAGATCAAGGACCGCCTCGATGGCACTCTGCGAGAAGTAGCCTGATGGAAAGGGTTTGATCCGCGCACTCATGA
>JAZFYO010000209.1:0-15113 GCA_036443615.1 Binatia bacterium
CAAGATTCGTAAGCTGTCTTCTGTTGGTTTTTGCACCCACAATTTTCTTTTTTGCGGTCAACGCGGCACACGGTGGGGAAAGAGAGGTCCTTTACAAAGGTCAATGGGAGTCTGATGGCTTTTTCACAACGCTCAAAGTTTCTTGGGAAATCGTTAGGGAAGGGAATAAGGAAGTCTTGGTACTGGGTGGCGATTTTAAGACAAGCAAGGGGCCGGATCTGAAGATATTCCTGTCAAAACTGCCACTGGACAAGATCAACGGCAACAATGCCGCGGGGAAAGGGACATCAGTCCGCGTAGCCGAATTGAAGGTCTTTAGTGGCAAGAGTGCCTACGTCATCCCTCCGAGCGTTATTCTTCACGAGTACAAGAGCGTTGTCATTCATTGTGAGGCATACTCAAAGTTGTGGGGAGGCTCCTCACTAAAAAAAGTGGGATAAGGTAGAGACGAGATCTTATTTCTCGCCAGATGCAATTAATCAACGCTTTAATTGCGTTTGAGCACCATTTGGCCTGTATGAAGAACGAAGAACGTCGAAGAACGGGTCAAATCTTTTGTTGACTAATTCTCTCAAAGTGAAGATTGAATTGAATGTGTGAATGAAGAACTAGATAGCTTTAAGTGAAGTGGGGAGGATTAGTCTGGGGAATAGCTTGTAAACGAGAAGGGGAAAGTAAGGACTTAGCTTACGAGAGCTTCTTGTGGAGGTACTGAAGGTCTTTTTTGATCTTGATCAGGGCATGCTTGTAGGTGGGGTCCAAGAGCGGAAGGTCGAGCTGTCCTCGCCCACTTTTTTTCTTGTTCCCTTGCTTCAGTTTTTTCCTGGCCCCCTCGATCGTGTGCCCCTCGGTATAGAGTAGCCTCTTGATGTTTTGTAAAAGCTCTACGTCCTTTTTTTTATAAAGGCGGTGGCGTGAGGGGGCCTTGCCGGGTTTCAGCAGGTCAAACTCGGTTTCCCAGTAGCGCAGCACGTACGGCTTGACCCCTACAATCTCGCTAACTTCTCCGATCTTGAAGTAGAGCTTGTCAGGGAGACGGGATGGCATGGTGGTTGAAATCAGGAGGAACTGCTGTTGAGGTTCTTCTTCAGAATTTGGCTTGGCTTGAAGGTAAGGACCTTACGTCCGGCGATGATAATCTCCTCACCGGTCTGCGGATTTCTCCCCTTTCGAGGATTCTTGCTGTTGATCACGAAGTTACCAAATCCAGAGATCTTAACCTTTTCCCCCTTTTCCAAGGCGGCTTTTATAATGTCGAAGGTGGCTTCGACGACATCGGTCGCTTCTTTTTTGGAAAATCCCACCTTCTCATAGGTCCGGTCTATGATTTCTGCCTTGGTCATATTCTCGGCTCCTCCTGTAATATTTTCTTCTTACTCCCGTAAAGTAGCTTCGAACTCCTGACACATCTTGGAGGTTAAATCGTGATGGATGGAGTTGACCTCGTCGTCCGTCAAAGTCCTGTCACTGGCTCTGTATGAGATCGAGTAAGCCATGCTTTTCTTGCCCTCTGGAATTGGAGAACCGCGGTATTGGTCAAATATCTGCACATCCTCAATGATTGAATGGCCTAACCCTTTAATCCAGTTAATGATCCGCTGGGAAGGGAATGCCTCTTCCACAACTATTGCCAAGTCGCGTTCAACAGACGGAAATCGAGGAAGAACGCGGACTTTGAACTCAATTCGAGCATACTGAACCAACTTTCCGAAGTCAAGTTCAAGGGTTAGGAAGGCTGGGAGGCCGAGCTCTTCACAGATGTCCGGGTGAATCTCCCCCAGGGACCCCATCTTTAGTCCATCCCATTTGAGGGAGGCTGCCTTTCCATGGTGGAGGAAAGGGGGGATGTCATCGCTCGTCCAAACAGTCCGGGATTCGACTCCAAATACCTCAAGGATCCCCTCGGCCAGACCTTTAAGACTCAGGAAAGAGAAGGCCATCTCGCCGGTGCGTAGTCCCCTTTGCTCCCTTTGCCCATGGAGTATAGCGGCCAGGTAGGTATTTTCATCGGTGGAGCCATCAGGGTTAAGGCAAAAGACCTTTCCGAGCTCGAACCTGGAATAGCTCCGGACCCTCTGGTCGATGTGAGAGCGGAGGTTTGCCACCAGGGCTGGCATCAAGCTCAGTCGCATCTCGGAATCTTCCTGTTTTAATGGATTGAGAACGGAGACCGGTGCTCTCTGATCATCCCACAGTCCCTGAAAATGCTGGTTCATCTCCCTTGAGGTGAAGGGTAGGTTAATGACCTCTGTCAGTCCCTCTCCAATCAGAAAGTTACGCAGTCCTCTTCCCCAACGTAGATAGGGGTCGACTGTTCCACCCTGGGCCCTTATCAATGGAAGGGTGGCCGGGATCTTCTCATATCCGTGGAGACGGGCCAGCTCCTCTATCATATCGGCCTCCCGGCTGAGGTCGGGCCGGTAGGAAGGGGGAAGGGCCTTGATTCCACGCTTCGAGCGTGCCTGGACTTTCACTCCCAGGGATTTAAGGATTCTTTCTATCTCTTTTCGACTCAGTTCAATCCCTAAAATATCTTTTACCTTTTGGTCTCGGATCTGGATCGGCGAGGGCCTCTTTCTGCAAGGGTATCGATCGATGACGCCCTTGACCGGCTGGCCATTGCTGATCTCCCTTAATAAGAAGACTGCACGATCCAACGCAGCCAGGGTCCCTTCCGGATCCACACCTCTTTCAAAACGGTGCGAGGCCTCACTGTGGAGGTCTAATCGTTTTGCCGTACGCCGGATAGTGAGGGCATCGAAATTCGCGCTTTCAAGCAGTACAGAGGTGGTGGTGGGGCCCACCTCTGAGTTTAATCCGCCCATGATTCCTGCCAGTGCGACTGGAACATCTCCGTCGCAGATCAGGAGGTCTTCCCGGGCCAGCTCCCGCTCGGTGCCATCAAGGGCGACAAACCTCTTGGTGTCTCCTGCCGGTCGGATGACGATACGCTTGGCCTTTAACTGGTCCAGATCAAAGGCGTGGAGGGGCTGACCGGTTTCCAGCATGACGTAGTTGGTAACATCCACCACGCTATTGATGGACCGGACTCCGCATGCCTCCAAACGAAAGCGCATCCAGGCTGGTGAAGGACCTGGGCGAAGATCGGAGACCATCCTGGCAGAGTATCGAGGGCAGAGCCTGGAATCCTGTATCTCCACTTTTACATCTGGAAGCAGACTCAATTGTTTCACTTTAGAAACTTTGCCAGGGTGGCTTGATGGGGGACGTCTCAGGCTCCCCCCCGTTAGGGCAGCAAGCTCTCGGGCTAATCCAAGAACTCCAAGACAATCGCCGCGATTCGGTGTGACTCCTACCTCTAGGAGCCAATCGTTCAGTCCCAAATGGGAGAAAACCGGTTGGCCCAAAGGGGCGTCGTCAGGCAAGATCATGATGCCTTCGTGGTTCTGAGAAAGGTCGAGCTCCCTTTCGGAGCAGAGCATCCCGTCGGAGGACTCACCCCTAATCGAGGTGGCTTTTACAATAGCCCCGGAAGGCAGGGCCGTGCCCGCCTTGGCTAGAGGGGACTTGATTCCCACGCGGACATTGGGAGCGCCGCAAACCACCGAGAGCTTCTCATCGCCGATATTCACCACAGCAAGGGAAAGGCGATCCGCTCGTGGGTGGGGACGGACCTCCGTTACGAGACCGACTACGACCCCTGGGTCTTGGTAAAAAGGCCGCAGGGATTCAACCTCGATGCCTGCCATAGTTAAGGTCTTGGCAATAGCGTGTGGTCCTTCCTCCCCGTCGCCCTTAAGACCGGCGGGTAGATTCACAAGTTCCTTGAGCCAGTTTATGGTGAGCTTCATTGTTTTAGAGAGGGTTATCCCTGGCCGAGATTTTAACCGCTGGATAGAATCCAAACATCTTTTTGGGGCGGGTTAGCGGAACTGTCTCAGGAAACGGATATCGTTTTGAAAAAATTGACGAATATCCTCGATGCCGAATTTCAACATTGCAATCCGTTCCACTCCCAGGCCAAAGGCAAAGCCGGAGACCTTTTCTGAATTGTAGCCGACAATGTGAAAGACCTCGGGATCGATCATCCCTGCGCCGAGGATCTCCAACCAGCCTGATCCTTTGCATACGCGACAGGCCCCTTGGTCGGAAGGTCTGTCCGTTCCGTTGCAAAACAAGCATTCAATGTCCACCTCTGCGCTTGGCTCGGTAAAAGGGAAAAAACTCGGGCGGAAACGTACTCTGGTTTCCTCTTGGAAGATCTGGCGCAGGAAATGCGTTAGAACCCCCTTGAGATCTTTGAAGGTGATGTGGTGATCCACCATGAAGCCCTCAACCTGATGGAATATGGGAGAATGGGTGGCATCATCGTCGTGCCGATAGACTGCCCCCGGGGCTATGATTTGAAGTGGTGGTTGGCGGGATTCCATTACCCGGATCTGAACGGGCGAGGTGTGAGTTCTCAGGAGACGACCGTCGGAGACAAAGAAGGTATCCTGCATGTCCCGGGCAGGGTGGTCTTTAGGAATATTAAGGGCCTCAAAATTGTGATAATCGTCCTCTATGTCAGGGCCACGGGCGATTTCGAACCCCATACCTAAAAAGACATCAATGATCTCATCCATCACCAGGGTGAGCGGATGAATGGATCCCCGCTCCAGCCGGCTACCTGGAAGGCTGATGTCGATTCTCTCTTCCCGCAGAAGCTGCCCTTTTTCCTGTAGCCTGATGTCCTTGAGCTTCGTTTCAATCTCTTCCTCAAGATAATGTCTGAGCCTGTTTAGCTGGTCCCCTATAAGAGGCCTTTCCTCGGCCGGTATCTCCTTCAAACCCCGCAACATCAGGGTGAGTTTCCCTTTTCTCCCCAAGTACTCGGCCCTGAGCTGGTCGATTTCTTCTTTATTGACATAGCGACCAACCCGAGCCACGATCTCTTCTCGGAGAGTTTCTAAAGACTCTTTCATGGAATGAAGCGCGGAAAAAACTGCTACGCCGACAGGTGGGTCTTTGCAAGCTGCGCAATCTGGGTAAAGGTGGGCATATCAGAGACAGCCAGATCGGCTAGGATCTTTCTGTCCAGCTCTACTCCGGCCTTCTTGAGGCCCTTCGTGAACTGGCCGTAGGAAAGCCCGCAGAGCCTCGTTGCTGCATTGACGCGTGTAATCCAGAGACTTCGGAACTCCCGCTTCCTGACGCGACGATCCCTGTACGCAAAGACCAATCCGCGCTCCACTGTCTCCCTGGCGGAGCGGTACAATTTCCTGCGGCCCCCTACGTATCCCTTTGCCAGCTTTAAGATCTTTTTTCTTCGCCGCCTGGCCTTGGGGCCTCTTTTGACTCGTGGCATGAATTAAGCTCCTTTTCTAAAGTGGTCAGTCTTTTAAAGGTACGGTATTAGCCTTCGTATGTTTTTTGTACTACGAGAGGACACAAGGCCAGCATGTCTGAGCCGTCGCTTGCGTTTTCTTCCCTTGCTCGAAAGCAGGTGGCTCTTACCGGCCTTTCTTCTTTTGATCTTACCTTTTGCAGTGACCTTGAATCTCTTTGCTGCCCCTCTGCTCGTTTTAATCTTAGGCATCTCTCTCTCCTTGCGATGAATAGCCGTTGATGATCAGCCGATAGCTGATTCTCATTTGGGGGTAAGCAGCATGGCCATGCTCCTACCTTCCATTCGCGGGGATATATCGGGCTTGGCAATATCTTGTACCTGCATCAAAACTCCGTTCAGCATTTGCTTTCCGAGTTCCGGGTGGGTGATCTCCCGGCCGCGGAAGAAAACTGAGACCCTGACCCTTTGTCCCCTTTCGATAAAACGCCGGATATTGCGGATCTTATAAACAAGATCGTGGGTGTCTGTCCGTGCCCTCACCTTGACTTCTTTGATGGTTACAAAAGATTGCTTCTTTTTTGCACCGTGGGCTTTTTTCTTCTCGAGGTAGCGATACTTCCCATAATCCATGATGCGGCAGACCGGTGGTTGGGCCTCAGGGGCCACCTCGACCAGATCGAGGTCCTGCTTCTCCACCAAACTAAGGGCCTCCCGTAGGGACATGACGCCTAGTTGATCCCCCTCCGGACCGATGACCCGGACCTCATTGGTGCGGATCTGATGATTAATTCTTGCTTGTTTTACTGCTATAAGCCACCTCCTTTTTTAATCAGTTACAAGACCGGCATTCGGCGTTCAGGTTTGAGCTGAGTGCCGGCAGTTACTGTCGCTCTCCGACTTCTCGGGCGACCTCCAATTTTAAAGTTTCCAAAAAATCCTTAACGGACATTGGCTTCAAATTTTCCCCGCCCCTGCGCCGAGGAGATATGGTTTGATCGTGCACCTCTCGGTCCCCGATAACTGCTGCATAGGGGATCTTTGCAACTTGAGCCTCACGGATTTTATAACCTAGCTTTTCATTCCGATCATCTAATTCCACCCGCCAGCCAGCGGTCTTTATATCCTGGTAAACCTTCTGGGCGTAGTCCTTTTGTTGGTCCGTAACGTTCATAATCTTCAGTTGGACCGGTGCCAACCATAAAGGGAACGCCCCTGCGGTGTGCTCGATCAAGATTCCCATGAAGCGCTCGATGGAACCCAAGATGGCCCTGTGGATCATCACAGGCCTAGCCTCTCTTCCGGAGGGCGCCACGTAGGTGAGGTCAAATCGCTCCGGCATGGAGAAGTCTAATTGGATGGTGCCTGTCTGCCATCCACGCCGCATTGCGTCCAATACGACAAAATCGATCTTCGGTCCATAGAAAGCCCCGTCCCCCTCGTTTACTTGGAAATCGATCCCGCCCTGTTTCAAGGACTGAGCCAGAGAGTTTTCTGCCCGCTCCCAAGTCTCAACGCTCCCGAGGAAGTGCTGCGGGCGAGTCGACAGCTTAACCTGTATCTTGTCAAACTTAAAGGTCTCGTAAATCTCGTGGATCATCTTCAGGAGGTCGGTGATCTCCGCCTCGATCTGATCGGGGGTACAGAAAATGTGAGCGTCATCCTGAGAAAAGGTCCGCACCCGGGTCAGGCCAGCGGTCACTCCGGATTTCTCATAGCGGTGGAGCCGACCGAAATCCGCCAGGCGCAGCGGGAGATCACGGTAGGATCGCTTTTTCGAGGCGTAAATAAAGGTATGTCCAGGACAGTTCATCGGCTTGACCCCAAACTCCCGCTCTTCGATATTGGTGAAAAACATGTTTTCCTTGAAATGGTCATAGTGCCCGGAGCGGTGCCATAGGTTGACGTCAAAGATCTGAGGAGTGATAACCTCTTGGTACCCGAATCGGAGATAGAGGCGGCGGATGTATGAGATCAGTTCGTTGTAGACGATGGTTCCCTTGGGGTGCAAGAAGGGACTGGCCGGGGCTATGGGATGGAAGCTGAACAGATCCAACTCTCGGCCCAAGCGGCGATGATCCCTCTTTTTGGCCTCTTCAAGTAGTTGAAGATGCTCGCGCAGCGACTCCTTCGAGGGGAAGGAGGTCCCGTAAATGCGCTGCAGCATCTCGTTTTTTTCATCCCCCCTCCAGTATGCGCCGGCCACTCCCGTCAGCTTAAATGCCCGGATGATTCCGGTGGCGGGCACGTGGGGCCCGCGACAGAGGTCTACCCAGTCCCCCTGTCGATAGAGGGAGACCGTTTCATCCGGGATCTCTGATAAGATATTGATCTTGTAGTCTTCGCCCATGTCGCGGAAGAACTGAATCGCAGCCTCCCTCGGCATCTCTTCCCGCGTCACCTTCAGATTCAACTTTGCCAGCTCCTTCATCCGTGCCTCGATCCTACTGATCTCCTCAGGGGAAAAGGACTGATCACGTTTGAAGTCGTAGTAGAAGCCATCCTCTATGGTGGGTCCGATAGTGACTTGGGTGCCGGGAAAGAGGCTCTGTACGGCCTGGGCCATGAGGTGAGCGGTCGAATGGCGCAAGATGTCCAGACCCTCTGGGCTTTGCAGCGCAATCCAGTCCAAAGTGCAATCCCTGCTCAGAGACCGGTCGAGATCGACCGGGACACCATCAATTTTCGCGGCAATGACAGCGCCGTTAATTTCCCCACTAGAAACGAGGTCCTGGATCTTGATGCCGGGGGCCACTTTAGTGGTTTGTCCCCCTGGCATTTTCACATTAATATTTTTCATCACTTCTATCCGGAGGCGCCAAGTAATTAGAGGTCAACTTGATATATGGTAGGCACGGGCGGGATTGAACCGCCGACCTCTTCCGTGTCAAGGAAGCGCTCTCCCACTGAGCTACGTGCCTATCCAGGGGCGATAATCGACAGCTTCCCACTCACCCCATTTAGCTGCAAGCATCTGATTTTACTACCAATTATTACCACCTGTGTCAACTCGGCCCAAGCTGAGTTGGGACCCGCTCCTGGAACCAAACCAATCCTCTATAAACATACTGCAGGCCTGAGATGACCGTGGTTACAGAACTCAAAATAAAAAGTGAGAACGGAGCATAGGGTGGTATCAATTCGGGTTTATAGAGAGAGACCAAGACGACCGTGATCGCCACCAGCAGGAGAAAGGTGTTTATCTTTCCCAGGGGACTGGGTTGGATCTCCATCTGCTCCTGAATTAGGAAATAGATTGCTCCATAGCCCAGCGTGACGATCACGTCACGGCTCAGTACCAGGATGGTCAACCACGCGGGGATAGCACCAATAAGACTGAGCACAACGAGGGAACTGATTATCAGGAGCTTGTCTGCCAAGGGGTCAAGATAGGCACCCAAGCGGGTCCGCTGATTGGTAAGTCGGGCAACTGGTCCATCCAAGGCATCGGTGATACCCCCGATGAGAAAGATAATCAGTGCCTCGGTATAATACCGGGAAAATAACATGATCAAAAAAAAGGGGATCGTCGCGATGCGGATCAAGGTAAGGTAATTAGGGAGGTTAAGCATGACGAGGACTTTCTTTACCTTGCTGTCTCAACACTGTTCTCCCCTAACCACTTTCTCATTTGCCCTGCAAGTTTAGGTGTAAGAAGCGCCGTCACATGGATGCTATCTTCTTCATACCTCTCCTCCAATATCCGCCCCCGTTGGCGTAAAATTGAGAGGAGAGACCCTTGAGAAGAAGAAAAACTGAGCTCGATCCGTTCCTTGCCCTGATCCAGAATCCTTGCGACGGTATCCAAAAGTTGATCGATTCCTTTCCCGGTTAACGCAGAAATAGGACACAGACCGTAAGCCTCGTTGCCTCCGAGCCTCTGAAACGCTGTCCTGGGAACGGCATCGATCTTGTTGGGAACGATGATGTGGTGGATCTGCCCCGCTCCAATGTCATTTAAGACCGCTTCAACAACCTGGACCTGTTCCTCGTGGACGGGACTTGTCATGTCCACCAAATGGAGAAGTAGATCTGCAGTTCTCACTTCTTCTAACGTGCCTTTGAATGCCTCGATGAGGGAATGGGGTATCTTATTGATAAACCCGACCGTGTCAACCACCATCACCTGGTCTCCATTAGGTAGTCGGAGGGACCGGGTGGTGGGGTCCAGGGTGGCAAATAGCTTATCCTCCACGATCACCCCGGCTCGGGTAAGGGTATTCATCAGGGTTGATTTTCCCGAGTTGGTGTATCCGACCAAGGCGACAATGGGGTAGGGGACTTCTAAACGTTCCTGCCGCTGTAAATCCCGGGTCCTTTCTACTGTCAGCAAGCGGCGTCTCAGGGTCCCAATCCGTTCCCGCACCCTTCTTCGATCCACCTCCAGCTGGGTTTCACCAGGACCGCGGGTTCCAATCCCTCCGGCCAGTCTCGATAGGTGGGCCCAACGGCGAGTTAACCGAGGGAAAAGGTATTCGAGCTGGGCCAGCTCGACCTGTAGCTTTCCTTCATTGCTCCGTGCCCTCTGAGCAAAGATGTCCAGGATCAACTGGCTACGATCGATGACCCGGGTCTGGAAGGCCAATTCGAGATTGCGCTGTTGTGCCGGGCTGAGATCCTCATCGAAGATGATCAGGTTAGGCTTCGTCTCACGAATATGTCCCTGGATCTCCTCGATCTTCCCGCTCCCGATCAGGGTTGCCGGACTTATCCTTTTTAACTGTTGGCTGAATCGCCCTACCACCTTGGCCCCAGCGGTGATGGCTAGCTTTTCCAGTTCATCCGGTCCGTCCTCCAAGGGGGTTGGATGAGAGGGAGAGGGTAGGTCCACCCTAACCAGGATGGCTCGTTCTCGTGATTCCAAAGGATTGGGAGAGACTCGATTCAAGGCTTTAAAGGCTGGCAGTGATGCGCCTGCCGAAGGACCGGTCCACTGTCTCGAGGAGTTCCGGACTGGGGTTAATCTTGATGTTGTGCGGGAGCTCGATTATAGTTTCGCTCCTGTCAGCGTTATAGAGATGGAGGAGAACCGTACTGGCGCCTCGGTACCTGCGGAGGATGTCGTGCAGCCGATTTAGTTCCTGAGAGGTGACCTCCTGGGCGGTGACATAAAAATGGACCTCGCGGGTTTTCTCGCCGGAGTACCTAAGGTTTGTTTTCACGTTCGACCCTGATGATGAGTTTTTGCGGCTGGTTGCATCAGCCAGGCGGGTCACATCATTGGCTATGAGCTGAACCCTCTCCTCGCCGATATCGAGTCGTCCCTGCACCAGGATGGGGTCATCCGCAGGTATGGCCTCCATAGAGCGACGGTAAATGTCCGGCCAAACAATCACCTCAATAAAACCGGTTTTGTCCTCCAGATTAAAGCTCGCGTAGCGCTCCCCTTTTTTCGTGTTCCTCAGTCTGAGCGCGGTCACGACCCCCCCGACCTTGACCTCGCCGTTGGGAGGTCCCTCCCGCAGGCGTGCCGTTGTGCCGGTTGTTAGTTCCTTTAGGGCCTGCTCGAATATATCCAAGGGATGACCTGTGATGTAAAATCCGAGGGATTCCTTCTCAAAGGCCATGACCTGGTTTGACGACCACTCCTCCACTTCTGGATAGTGTTCTGCAGGGTTCTCTGATTCTTTTTCCGACCCTCCCAGAGTTTGAAAAATATCGATTTGGTTGCTCTGGAGACCCTTCTGATAGGATTGTCCTGCCTTCATGGCATCATCGAGAGCGGCCATTAGCCGTGCCCGTGAGACCTCGATTGAATTGAATGCCCCGCATTTAATTAGGCTTTCCACCACCCTTCGGTTTGCCGCTCGTAAGTCGACTTGGCGGCAGAAGTCGTAGAGTGATTTGAATCGCCCCTCTTTCTCCCGGCTTTCTATGATGACCTCGACTGCCTTTTCACCCACATTCTTGACTGCCGACAGGCCGAACCGGATCTTATCCCCCACGACGGTGAAATGGGACCGGCTCTCGTTGACGTCTGGGGGAAGAACCTCTATCCCCTGGCCACGGCACTCGGCCAGATTTTTGATCACCTTATCCGTATCGCCCATCTCCGAGCTCATTAGAGTTGCCATGAACTCCACGAGGTAATGGGCCTTGAGGTAGGCAGTCTGGTAGGAGATCATGGCGTAGGCGGCCGAATGGGATTTATTGAACCCGTACCGCGCAAAGGTCTCCATCTGATCAAATATCCCGGCCGCCTTCTTTGAGTCGATGCGGTTCTTTTTGGCCCCTTGAATGAAATGTTCCCTCTGGCCCGCCATCTCCTCCGAGTCTTTTTTCCCCATGGCGCGGCGCAGGATATCGGCCTCTCCCATGGAGTAGCAGGCGAGCTTCTGCGCAATTTGCATCACCTGTTCCTGATAGACAATGACCCCGTGAGTATCCCTGAGGATAGGTTCGAGGGAGGCGTTGAGGTATTGGATTTTCTGCTTTCCGTTTTTACGCTTGATGTACTCCTCCGCCATCCCGCTGTCGAGAGGACCAGGGCGGTAGAGGGCCAAAATGGCCACCAGGTCCTCGAAACAGTTGGGCCGTATCCTCACGGTCATTTCCCTGATGCCTGTACTTTCGAGTTGGAATATCCCGGTGGTATTTCCTGAGCAGAGAATAGCGTAGGTCTTCTCGTCGTCCAGTGAAAGATGGTCCAGGTCGATCTCGATCCCCCGGCTAGCGCGAACCAGCTTTAGACAGTCGTAGATGAGGGTTAATGTCTTTAGGCCGAGAAAGTCGAGCTTGATGAGTCCGATCTTTCCCACGCTGTCCATATCGAACTGGGTGACGATCCCGCCCTCCTTGTCCAGATAGAGGGGGAGGTAATCGACCAGGGGTAGATTTGAGATGACCACACCTGCTGCGTGGGTTGAGGTATGGCGCGTTAGCCCCTCTAGGCGCAGGGCATGGTCGATCAGGGTCTGTACCCGAGGGTCCGTCTTCATCAGTTCCTTGAGCCGGGGCTCCATCTTGATTGCCTCGTGCAGCGAATAGTCGAAACCCTGCTTCGGGGCGGGAACCAGCTTGGCGATGGTATCCGTTTCGGTAAAAGAAAAACCGAGGGCGCGCCCCACATCCCTGATCGCCGCCTTGGCCTTGAGCGTGCCGAACGTGGCGATCTGAGCTACCTTGTCCGAGCCGTACTTCTCTTTGACGTACTGGATGACCTGGTCTCTTCCACGGATACAAAAATCGACATCAATGTCGGGCATAGACCGGCGTTCGGGATTGAGGAAACGCTCGAAGAGGAGACCATGAAAGATCGGATCGAGATCGGTGATCTTCAGCGCATAGGCCACCAGGCTTCCCGCCGCAGATCCTCTTCCTGGTCCCACAGGGATCCCGTGGTCTTTTGCATAGTTGATGAAATCCGCAACGATGAGAAAGTAGCCGGAGAACTGCATTCGCTTGATCACGCTGAGTTCGTAGTTGAGGCGCTCTTCGTAGAGCTTTAGCTTCTCGGCGGAATTCGGAATACCGGATTCAGGACTCTGAATGCTGTTCTCCTGGGTAAGACCCTCTAGCCGGCTGGCTAGCCCCTTGTGCGCGAGTTCATCGAGGTAATCATCTAGGCCCTTCCCCTGAGGTGGATCAAAATGCGGAAAGTGATAATGACCGAATTCCAGTTCCAAGTTGCACCTCTGAGCAATCTCTAACGTGCGCTCCACGGCCTCGGGATAATGATCGAATCCCTTTATCATTTCATCCGCAGACTTCACAAAAAGCTCATTTGTGGACATCTTTAAGCGATTTTCGTCCTGCACGGTCTTGCCGGTCTGGACACAGAGAAGGACGTCGTGCGCCTCGGAGTCGTCCCGCCCGCCATAGTGGCAGTCGTTGGTTGCAACTACAGGGAGGGAGAGGTCGCGGCCGAGCTCGATGAGCATGTGATTGACCTTCTCCTGCTCCGGGATCTTGTTGTCTTGTACCTCGAGGTAGTAGCGGTCCTTAAAGATGGAGCCATAAGTCTCAGCCGCGGCCTTTGCCTTCTCGATCTGACCTGTGGATAGGGCCGAGGCCACCTCTCCTTGCAGACAAGCGCTCAGGGCAATTAGCCCCTTGTTATGTTCTTTGAGTAGCTCTTTATCGACCCGAGGCTTGTAATAGAAACCCTCCATATAGCCGAGCGTCACCAGCTTGCAGAGATTTCGGTAACCATCCAAATTCATGGCCAGGAGGATGAGGTGGTTGTTGTATTCCTTGGGCCCCTTGTCCACGCCCTTGCGTTCAAATCGGCTCGTCGGCGCCACATAGATCTCGCAGCCGATGATGGGTTTGATACCGTGCCGCAAAGCCTCCGAGTAGAACTCGATCGCCCCGAACATGTTGCCGTGGTCGGTGATGGCAAGTGCGGGCTGTTTGTGTTGCTTAACCCGCTTTAACAGAGGCTCGATCTTATTGGCGCCGTCTAGGAGGCTGTACTGTGTGTGACAATGGAGGTGGACGAAACGAGAATGCTCCATTAAGGTACCTCTAGCACAATCCCAAATGGTCGACAATATTCATTTAAGGCACCTGGCTGCCAGTTATTCGCCGGTCGCTCTCTCATCATTCCCATTCGATAGTTGCAGGCGGCTTGGACGAAATATCATAGACCACCCTCCCGACTCCTTGGACCTCATTGATGATGCGGTTGGAGATTTTTCCCAGCAGTTCCGGGCCCAACGGAACCCAATCGGCGGTCATTCCATCCTGACTTTCCACCACACGCAACGCTATCACGTTCTCGTAGCTCCTCTCGTCCCCCATGACGCCTACCGACCGGACGGGTAGCAGGACCGCGAAGGATTGCCAGACCTTGTCATGAAGCCCGGCGGCCCTAATTTCATTCATGACGATCGCGTCCGCCTTACGCAAGACTTGAAGCAGCTTCTCCGTGATCTCGCCCAGAATTCGGACTGCCAGCCCGGGACCTGGAAAGGGCTGGCGTTGGATCATCTCCAGCGGCAGACCCAGCTCTTGGCCAAGCCTGCGTACTTCGTCTTTGAACAGCTCGCGCAGGGGCTCCACGAGCTTGAACCGCATCTTTGAAGGAAGGCCGCCGACGTTATGGTGGGACTTGATAGTGGCCGAGGGACCGACGAACGATGTCGACTCGATCACGTCCGGGTAAAGTGTCCCCTGAGCCAGAAAAGGAAATTCGCCCAGTTTTTTTGCCTCCTCTTCAAAGACCTCAATAAAGGCCTGTCCGATTCTCTTCCTTTTCTCCTCGGGGTCTTCCACGCCCTGGAGGGCAGAGAGAAAATGCTTGCTGGCATCCACATAATGGAAGCCTTCACCGAAACGCCGGCCCAACTGGCACACATCCTCAACCTCCCCTTGTCGCAAGAGTCCGTTGTTGACGAAGATGCAGTCCAGGCGGTCTCCAATGGCACGGTGGATCAGGGTCGCTGCGACTAAAGAATCGACTCCGCCGCTCAGGCCGCAGAGCACTCGGTTATCTCCGACCTGGCTTCTTATCTTGTCGACGGAAGTCTCGACGAAATGGCTCATGGTCCAGGTAGGTTCACAGCCGCAGATGCGAAAAAGGAAATTCCCCAGTATCTCCCTCCCTCGAGGGGTGTGGGCGACCTCGGGATGAAACTGAACTCCGAAGAGGCGCTGTTCCGGGTTAACAAAGGCGGCGATCGGAGAGTTGGAGCTATGGGCCAAGGTGTGCCAGCCCTCCGGTAGAGAGGTGATCTTGTCCCCGTGGCTCATCCAGACCCGAACGGGATCATTCCGCGGGAGCCCGTAAAACAGATCCGTGTCTTGGTCGACGATCAGGTTGGCGAGACCGTATTCACGCCTGTTCGATCTTGCCACCTCCCCGCCTCCCGCCTGGTTGATGATT
>JAZFYO010000210.1:0-7122 GCA_036443615.1 Binatia bacterium
TCCCTGATATTCCGTATGGCTTCAGTATTCTTGCGAGAGTATCTCCCCGCCTGATTCGGTGAGTGATCTGTTCTAGGTTGTCACGCGATTCGACGGGCGGCTGCTTCTCGTTGTTTTCTTTCGTGCCATTGTTGACAAGTTGCTTGAGCGGGGTTGCGGCTGACGATTGGATTGGAATCACCAACCATAGCAGGGAGTGAAAGAGCCCAATGAAAAAAACAATGGCACCGTAGGATGGCCGTTCTCGCTGCTTTGTAAGAAAATTATTAACCATGGGTGAAAAAATTTTTCACCAGATAGCCTTTCTCACTCGGAATGTCAATGAAAAAGTTAATTCACCCGCAACTGCAAATCGCTGATCGTTTGATGGATCATGATCGGAGAGATAATTTCATTCACTTCACCGGTTGGCTTTCCTATAACCCAGCGCATCCTGGGCTATAATCAGTTTTTGTATATTCGATGAACCTTCCACAATCTGGTAGGACTTGGCGTCCCGGAGGTATCGCTCCACCGGAAACTCTGTCGAGTAGCCATAGGCGCCGAGGATCTTGATCGCACTATCTGCTGAGTGGGCTGCGGCCTCGGCCGCCGCATACTTTGCCATGGAGACCTCTAGGTTGTTGGGTTTCTTTTGATCCGCAAGGAATGCCGCGCGATAGACCAGTAGGCGAGCCGCCTCTTCTTCCACCACCATTTGGGCGATCATGTCTTGGATCATCTGAAACTGGCCGATTTTCTGGCCAAACTGTTCCCTTTGGTTTGCGTAGCTCACTGCTGCCTCACGCGCCGCACGGGCCACGCCTAATGCTCCAGCAGAGCAGTTGAAACGGGTCTGGTTGAGTTGCCACATACAGACCTTAAACCCTTCTCCTTCTGGCCCGATTCGGCTTTCTGGTGGTACACGCACGTTATCGAATGTTAGCTCTCCCGTGGGCGAGGCGTGGGCCCCTAGCTTCTCCAGGGTCCTGCGGGTCACACCAGGCTGGTTTAGCTCTACCATGAAGGTTGACATGCCGTGGTGTCGCTTAGCCTTATCCGTATAGGCGTAGACCAGGGCAATATCTGCAACAGGGGCGTTGGAGATCCAGGTCTTGGCTCCTCTCAATGTATAGCCCTGTTTGCCTTTGGTCGCCGTGGTGGTCATGGACGCAACGTCCGAACCAGCGTTGGGTTCCGTAATGGCAAAACAGCCTATGACCTTCCCTCCAATCAAGGCCGGGATCCACTTCTTCTTCTGCTCTTCGCTGCCAAACCGAAGCAGGGCGAGCGCCGGACCGATTTGCATGTTGATGTGCACCCGGACAGCGCTGTGAACCCGAGCAATTTCCTCTGTGATCAGTGCCAGTGCCAAATAACCGAGGTTGGTGCCACCGTACTCTTCGGGGATCACGCAGCCAAAAAAACCCAACTCTCCCATCTTGGTGACGAGTTCTCTGCGAAAGAAGTGTTCCTGATCGTCCTTGGCTGTTGTAGGAGCAATCTCCTTTTCCGCAAACTCGCGGGACAGATTTCTGACCGCAATTAGCTCCTCCGGCAAATCAAACTCCATGGCCTTCCTCCCTTCACAGTAAGCAGTGAACAGTATGCAGTTAGCAAGGTCCGGAATTTGGGACTATTCACTACTCGTTATTTACTTTTTATTATTTGCTAAAAGTGTTCGGGCGATAATTAGCCTTTGGATCTCTGAGGTACCTTCATAGATTCTCAGGGCCCGCACATCTCGGTAAAGCTGCTCCGTTGGGGATCCTACAACGACCCCCAGACCGCCGTGGATCTGAAGTGCCTGGTCAATAATTCTCTGTGCCGCCTCGGTTGCAAAGAGTTTGGCCATGGAGGACTTTTGTCTGGGGCTGCCTTGGCCTCGATCTATCGTCCAGGCGGCCTGGTAGACCAGCAGACGAGATGCCTCTAGCTCTGTCGCCATGTCGGCAACTTTGAACTGTGTCGCTTGAAACTGAGCTAATGCCTGGCCGAACTGATGTCTGCTTTTACTGTAACGGATTGCCTCCTCTAAGGCCCTCTGCCCCAGCCCAACGGCTGCCGCCCCTACTGTGCAGCGGAGTGTGTCGAGGGTCGTCAGAGCGATCTTCATCCCTTCGCCCTCTCTTCCCAGGAGCTGAGATTTGGGCACGCGGCAGTCATCGAAGCTGATGGTCCCGATCGGATGGGGAGAGAGCAGCGGGGTTTTTTCCTTTAAGGCGAACCCCGGAGCATCAGCTTCCACCACAAAGGCACTGACTCCTTTCGCTCTCTTCTTAGGGTCGGTTATGGCAAAGACCACGTAAGTTCGAGCCAGACCGGCATTGGAGATGAAACACTTGACTCCTTTAATACGGTATTCGCCTCCTCGTTTGATTGCCCGCGTTTCCATCGACGAGACGTCAGATCCTGCCTGCGGCTCGGTGAGGGCGAAGGCCGCGATGGCCTCTCCACGGGCGATGGGCGGGAGATAGCGGGCCTTCTGTTGATCGCTGCCCGCGAGAGCGATAGGGATGCCCCCCAGCGCCTGCATGGCAAACATCGTATCGCCCAGGGAATTCCCTCGAGACAACTCCTCCCGCAGGATGCACAGGTCGCGGGCTTGAACAGTGTCTCGAACCCCGCCGAATTTCTTCGGGGCAACGTAGCGAGTAAAACCTTCGCGTCCTAGGAGTCTTACGAGGCGTTTAGCCTCCTCTTCAATTTCCGATTTTGGCTCTTTCTTTTTGGCAGAAAGGAAGTTTTTCTCTACCCAGGATCGGATGGTGCACCGGAGCACCAG
This sequence comes from Binatia bacterium, assembly GCA_036443615.1. Lineage (GTDB taxonomy): Bacteria > Desulfobacterota > Binatia > UBA9968 > CAXXLF01 > JACZXR01. The sequence continues at coordinate 2,765 of JAZFYO010000210.1, forward strand.
CTGCTCAGGTTCAAAAAAGAAATCCATTGGCGGTCAGCCCCGAACCAAACTTTTAATTACGACTGGAACCTCTTCTCTAATCGTCAATACCATGGAACAAAGGTGCGCTCCGCCGACCCATCCTCTTCTTGGATCGGGGTCAGGAGCGGTTGAACCTCGGCGATCTTTTTTCCACAAAGGCCTGATAGCCCTCGTGAAAGTCCGGAGTCTGCATACACCTGGCTTGCGCCATGGCCTCCATTTCTAACGCCGATTCTAGGTCCAAATCCGCTTCCAGCTTAAAGAGCTCTTTGGTTACTCCGATGGCGTAGAGAGGGCCCTCCTTAAGCCGGTTTGCGAGCCGGTAGGTCTGCTCCATGAGGGCTTCGGGAGAGACTACCCGGTTGGCCAATCCGATTCGGTAGGCCTCCTGGGCATCGATGGGATCTCCAAACAAGAGAAGCTCGGTTGCCCTTCCCTGGCCGACAATCTTGGGTAGGAGGTAGAGGGCCCCCATATCTGCTCCGGCAAGCCCGACCTTGACGAAGAGAAAGGCGAACTTGGCATTGCTTGAAACGATGCGGAGGTCGCTGGCCAGCGCAAGCATCGCCCCTGCCCCAGCGGCTATTCCGTTCACCGCCGCGATGATCGGCTTCTTGAGGTTGCGCATGTTTTCTACCACGTTACAGCTCATGCGGGTAAAGTCGTACAGAGCATCTCCCTTCATCTCAAGGAGCTTGCCGATAATTTCGTGCACGCTTCCACCCGAGCAAAAGCCCTTGCCCGTTCCCGTAAGCACTAAGACCTTTACAGTGTCGTCGTGGGCTAATTCTCTCGTTAGCGTCTCCAATTCCCCATAGGTCTGGAAGGTCAGGGCGTTTAGTTTGTCAGGATCATTCAAACGAACCGTCGCAATACCCTCATCAAGCTCATAGGAAAAACTCTCGTAGGTCATTGACTCCCTCCTTTCGCGTTCAGCATATTGCAAAATGTAGAAGTCAAAATATCTAGAAAATCGAATACAGGTGCCATTAGATCAGTATCCAGAAACCTCTGCAGCTTTAGAGTTTTGGATCCTGCACTTTTCAATTTGCACTCTGCATTTTGCATTGAGCCAGGGCGCTTCTCATACCATCACAGCTCCGCCATCGACGTTGATGCCTTGCCCTGTAATCCCTTTTGTCGCTTCAGAGGCTAGCAGGACAGCTACATCGGCGACCTCCTCTGGGGCGATTAGACGCTTCTGGGGTGAACTACTCTTGAAGAGTTGCAACACCTCCTCAAGACCCTTGCCGGTTTTCTCGGCCATGAGTTTGGCGTTTTTCCGGGTTAACTCGGTATCGACATATCCGGGACAGATGGCATTGACTGTCACACCTGACCTGGCCATCTCGATGGCCAAGGCACGGGTTAGACCCAGCACTGCGTGTTTCGAGCTCGTGTATGCAGAGATGTTAGGGTAAGCGACTTTAGAAACCGTTGAAGCAACGTTGATGATCCGCCCCCATTTCGCGGCCAGCATCCCCGGGAGAAAGACCTTACAGCAATTGTAGGTCCCTGTTAGATTGACTTTGAATACCTCGTCCCATAGGTGATCCTCCATTTCCAGGAAGCTCACGGCGGGGGCCAATCCCGCGTTGTTAATCAAAATCTGGACGGTCCCGAGCTGGTCTCCGATTTTTTGTGCCAACGCCTCGACCTCTTCTCTGCGGGCGACGTCGCAAGTCAAGGGTAAGGCCTGATTTCCAAGTTTGCGGATCTCCGCAGCCACGGCCTCCAGCGTCTCCAGGGTCCTGCCGGTGACTACCACCCTGGCCTCTTGGCGTGCAAAGGCAAGTGCTATAGAGCGTCCGATTCCGCGGCTACTCCCGGTGATCAGGACTATCTTATCCTTGAGCTTGTCCCTCATTTGTCTTTTTCAATAAGTGCAACTTATTCCGTCTTATTGCAAACCGTCCGCGGGGTATTCTACTGTGCGCTATCGGGCCAGGGCAGAGATAGTCTATGCCTTACTCGTCATCTGATTTTTGCTTTGCTTGGCCGAAGACAATATACTCTTTTCGCTTTACTGACCAAAGGGAGGACACCTATGCAGGAATTGATGAAGAAACAAATGTCGGCGACTTTCTGTCCGCTAGTGATCGCGCTCCTTTTTTTCCCGCTAGGCAGTCGGGCCGAAGGACCTGCTCAGCCAACACCTGAGATATCGGTTAAGATTTCGGCGCGCAAGGCGGCCAAGGAAACGGGCGGAAAGATCCTGACGCTGGATGAAGCCATACGCATTGCCCTCGACAATCAGCCGCGAATCAGGGCTGTGCAGGAACGGGTCAAGGCACAGCAGGCAGTCGTGGGGCAGGCCAAGTCCGCCTACTATCCCAGTATTACATTCAGCAATACATACCGGAGCAGTCTGGTTTCGGGAACGACGTCTACTTCACAGGATGCGTTCGACTTCTTTTCCAGCGCGTCTAATATCAATTGGACTATATATAATTTCGGCAGACGGGAAGGGATTGTCCGGGAGGCAAAAGACACTCTGGATTCCCGGCGCTTTGCCGAGAGGACCTCTGTCGATGACGTCATCCTTAATGTCATGCGGGTCTACTATACGTCCCTCGCGGTCAAGGCCCTGGTAAGAGTCCGGGAGGATACGCTGAAGGACCGTGAGCTCCTCGTGCGCCAGGCCAAAGGATTCTTTGAAGTAGGGACCAGGCCGAAGATCGATGTCGTGCGCGCCGAATCCAGCCTCTTTGCCGCCAAGGCTGACCTCATTGCGGCGCAGAATGGGGTCAAGATTGCGTGGGCAGAGCTTAGAAATGCGGTTGGGGTAGAGGACTTTCCCGTGCGTCCCCAGGCGGAAGATGCGCTATTAGAAAAACCGCTGACACTGCTGGCCAAAGAGCTCGACATAATAAAGCCGGAAATTACCCTGGAAAGAGCGCAAGAGACTGCATTTGATTCGCGTCCTGAGCTGAAGGATTTTGCAGCTCAGCTTAGGGCACAGGATGCGGTTATCGCCGTCGCCAGGGCAGGGCATCTTCCAGACATTAGTTTCTTTGGTCAGTACGGCAGGAGAAATACTAGCCGCAGCGGAGACACCTTCCCGCTACAAGTGATCTGGCAGGCGGGGATCACCATCGAGATTCCGATCTTCTCCGGATTCGAGACGACCTATGAGATCGAGGAGGCCCTGAGAGACTATAAAGAGATCAAGGCCCGGGAGGAGGAAACGCGGCAGCAGATTGCTTTGGAGGTAGAGCGGAGCTATCTTAACGTCATTGCGGCGACCGAAAGGACCAAGGCTACAGAGGCGGAGGTGAAGGCAGCAGCGGAGAATCTGGATCTTGCCAACGGGCGTTACCGTGTCGGGGTGGGGTCCATCATAGAGATCACCGAGGCCCAGGTGATTAACATCGAGGCCCAGACCAACCTGATTCAATCGCTTCTTGATCACACGATCGCCGAGGCCGATCTAGCTAGGGCAATAGGGAAGGTGCGTTGAAGAGAATAGTTCTCACTATTATCGCCTTTCTCACCGTTGGGGCCCTTTTGTACGGCCTGGGGATCGGACCCTTCAATGAGGGCGCAGCCAAAGGGCAGCAGCGGGAGGGAAAGAGGCGGAGAGGCAAGGCGGTAAGTGTAAAGGTTGCCAAGGTGCGGATCGGCGACGTCGAGGAAAAGCTGAGTTACGTGGGTTCGCTGATGCCCAATGCCTCGGTTCAAGTAGCTCCCAAGATAGCCGGGCGAGTTGAGAAGCTCTTCGTACGTGTGGGTGACTTGGTCAAAGAGGGGCAGATCGTGGCCCAACTGGAGAAAGACGAGCTGGTGGAGGGGCTGAAAGAGGCCGAGGCGTCCCTGAAGGTGTACGAGGCAACGCTGAAAGGGAAGGAGGCGGAGCTCAGCGACATTAAAAGAAAGCTGGAGAGGTCCAAGATCCTCTTTGAAAAGGACCTCATCGCTCGGGAGGCCGTAGATACCCTGGAGACCCAGGTCCTCTCCGCCGTAGCCCAGGTCGAGCTAACGAAGGCACAGATGGCCCAGATGAAGGCCAGACTTGTCAATTCCCGTATCCGACTCAACTACGCAGAGGTGATATCTCCGTTTACCGGATATGTGGGTAAACGCTTCGTTGACAGGGGGGCCCTCGTAAACTCCAGTTCACCTTTGGTGATGATCGTGGACATTAGCCGGGTCAAAGTGGTTGTCTCGGTGGTCGAAAAGGACTATCGCAAAATCAAACCTGGGCAGTTGTCGAGCATTACAGTAGATGCATATCCCGGAAGGCGCTTTGAAGGAAAGGTGGCCCGCGTGGCGCCTGTACTTAGCCAGGAGACGCGCACTGGCGAAGTAGAGATCGAGCTGCCCAATCCTGGCGCGGT